>JAKCCP010000407.1 GCA_021841985.1 Pseudomonadota bacterium
AATTCGCCATCACGCTCGCGGTCACCATCATCATCTCGGCGATGATCGCGCTGACCCTGGTGCCGATGCTGTGCAACCGCTTGCTGCGCCCGCGCCCGGCCGCGGCACGGCCGGGGTTTTTCGTCAGGCTGCAGGATATCTATGACTTGATGCTGCGCCGTGTGCTCCGCCACCAGAACCTGACGCTGCTCCTCGCACTCGCGACTCTGGCACTTACCTCTTTTCTCTACATCGTCATTCCCAAAGGTTTTTTTCCAATCCAGGACACCGGCATGATCGAGGGGCTCTCGCAAGCGCCGGGCAGCATTTCCTTCGCGTCCATGGCGGAACATCAACAGGCGCTCGCCGACGCCCTCCTCAAGGATCGCGACGTCAAAAGCCTCGCCTCCTTCATTGGCATCGACGGCACCAACACGACCCTCAACCGCGGCCGCTTCCTGATTTCTCTGCGCTCGCCCGATCGGCGCCAGGCCAATGTCTCGACCATCATCCGCCGCCTGCAACGCGAAACCGCCGATGTCGCCGGCATCAAGCTTTTCATGCAGCCGGTGCAGGATCTTACCATCGACACCGCGATCAGCGCGACGCAATACCAGTTCGTACTGGAAAACCCCGATCCCGCGATGCTCGCCGCCTGGGTGCCGATCTTGCTCGCGCGGCTTCAGAAATCCCACGCGCTCGCCGATGTCACGAGCGATCTCGAACGTGATGGCCGCGCCGTGGACATCGAGATTGACCGCGCCACCGCCGCGCGCTTCGGCGTGACACCGGCGACCATTGACAATGCGCTTTACGACAGTTACGGCCAACGTATCGTCTCGACGATTTTTACCCAGTCGAACCAATATCGCGTCATCATGGAGGTGGCACCCAAGGCGCGGCAATCGCTCGCTGATCTTGGCAAGATCTATCTCCCCTCATCGAATGCCACCTATGGCCAGGTGCCGCTTTCCGCCATCGCCACCATCAGTGAGCGGCCCGCACCGTTGCAAATCGACCATCTGAGCCAGTTTCCCGCCGCTTTCATCTCTTTCAATCTGGCGCAAGGCGCTTCCCTTGGCGCCGCACTTTCCGATGTCCACGCGGCGATCGCCGGGATCGGCCTGCCGGCGAGTTTCATTTTGCGCTTCCAGGGTGCGCTGCTCGCCTTTCAGTCGGCGCTCGGCAATGAATTGCTGCTGCTGCTGGCCGCCGTGGTCACCATGTATATCGTCCTCGGCGTGCTCTACGAGAGCTTCATCCATCCCATCACCATCCTCTCGACGCTGCCCTCGGCCGGCATCGGCGCGCTGCTCGCGCTGATGATCGCTGGCAAGGATCTTGATGTCATCGGCATCATTGGCATCGTATTGCTGATCGGCATCGTCAAGAAAAATGCCATCATGATGATCGACTTTGCCTTGCAGGCCGAACGCGAGGACGGGTTCGACCCCGAGGCCGCGATTCTGCGCGCGGCGCGGCTGCGGCTGCGCCCGATCCTGATGACGACGATGGCCGCGGTGCTCGGCGCGCTGCCCCTGATGTTCGCGCACGGCACCGGGGCGGAGTTGCGCCGCCCGCTCGGCCTCGCCATTGTCGGGGGACTTCTGGTGAGCCAGGTTCTGACCCTGTTCACGACGCCGGTGATCTATCTCTTCTTCGATCGCCTGGCGCGCCTCGCGCGGCCCGCCGCGGCGCCGGAAGCCGCGCCGTGAATATCTCCGCGCCCTTTATCCGCCGCCCCGTGGCAACGACGCTGCTCACCCTCGCGATCGCGCTGGCCGGCGTGCTCGGCTATTATAAGCTCCCCGTCGCACCCCTCCCGCAGGTCGATTTTCCGGTGATCCTGGTGCAGGCAACACTGCCCGGCGCGAGCCCGATGACGGTTGCCAGCAATGTTGCCGCCCCGCTCGAAAAACATCTCGGTCAAATCGCCGATCTCGACGAGATGACATCGCAGAGCTTCACCGGCACCAGCCGCATCGTGCTGCAATTCGGCCTCGATCGCAACATCGATGGCGCGGCGCGCGATGTCGAGGCGGAGATCAACGCCGCCCACGCCGATCTGCCGACGCAGCTGCGCCTCAACCCTGTCTATCACAAGATCAACCCGGCCGATGCGCCGATCATGGTCGTCGCGATGACCTCGAAATCGCGCCGGCCGGGGCAGATTTTCGATGCCGCGGCGAACATCATCCAGCAGCGCCTCTCACAGCTCACCGGCATCGGCGAGGTCGATGTCGCCGGCGCCGCGCTGCCCTCGGTGCGGGTCGAGCTTGATCCCGATCCGCTTGCCGAATACGGCATCGGCTTCGAGGACATTCGTGCCGCCATCGCCTCGGCCAATGCCGACAGCCCGAAGGGCGCGATCGAGATCGGGCCGCGCCGCTATCAGCTCTACACCAATGACCAGGCGACGCGCGCCGCCGACTATCGCCCCCTCATCATCGCCTATCGCAACAACGCGCCGGTATTCCTCACCGATGTTGGCGAGGTTGACGACTCGGTCGAGGATCTGCGCAACGCGGCGCTTGCCAACGGCCAGCCCGCCGTGCTGGTGATCGTCTATCGCCAACCGGGGGCGAATATCATCGAGGCCGTCGATTCCGTGCGCGCCGCGTTGCCCGAACTACAGGCGGCGCTGCCGGCCGATATCGATGTCACCATCATCGCCGATCGCACGCCGACCATCCGCGCCTCGCTGCATGACACGCAGACGGCTCTTCTCATCGCCCTGGTCCTCGTCATCGGCGTGGTGTTCGTGTTCCTGCGCAATCCCCGCGCGGCCCTCATCCCGAGCGTGGTGGTGCCGGTCTCCATCACCGGCACTTTCGGGGTGATGTATCTGCTCGGCTACAGTCTCGATAATCTCTCGCTGATGGCGCTCACGGTTGCGACTGGCTTCGTCGTCGATGATGCGATCGTGGTTTTGGAAAACATCATGCGCCATGTCGAGGGCGGCATGGAGCGACGCGCCGCGGCACTGCTCGGGGCACGCGAGGTCGGTTTCACCGTGTTGTCCATCAGCCTCTCGCTGATCGCGGTGTTTTTGCCGATCCTGCTGATGGGCGGTCTGATCGGGCGGCTGTTTCGCGAATTCGCCGTCACCCTCTCGCTCGCCATCATCGTCTCGCTCGTCATCTCGCTCACCGCGACGCCGATGATGTGCGCGATTTTCCTGCGCCGCCAGCACGGCGCGCCGGGCTGGCTCGGGCGGATCATGGAGCGCGGATTCGAAAGCGCGCTCGGCTTTTACCGCCGCACGCTCGCCGTCGTGCTGCGCCATCCCGCGCTCACGCTCGCCGTACTGTTTTTCACCATCGGCCTCAATTTCTATCTCTATAAAATCGTGCCCAAGGGGTTTTTCCCGCAGCAGGATACCGGGCGGATGATCGGCACGCTGGTCGGTGATCAGACCATCTCGTTTCAGGCGATGCGCGAGAAGATGGTACAGTTCATGACCATCGTGCGGGCCGATCCGGCGGTTGAGAACATCGCCGGCTTCACCGGCGGGCGGCAGACCAATTCCGGGTTTTTTTTCGTGGCACTCAAGCCCCGCAGTGACCGGCATGCCTCGGCCGATCAGGTCATCGCGCGGCTGCGCGGCAAGCTGCGCGCGGTGGCAGGCGCGCAGCTCTATCTTCAGGTCGTGCAAGACATTCGCGCCGGCGGGCGGCAGAGCAACGCGCAATACCAGTTCACGCTGCAGGATATCAACCCGGCCGAACTCTATGACTGGACCAACCGGCTGACCGCCGCGCTACAAAATAATCCGGCGCTCGCCGATGTCAGCTCCGATCAGCAGCAGGCCGGCAGCGAGACCTATCTCGTGACCGATCGGACGACGGCGGCGCGGCTGGCGCTGTTTCAGAGCACCATCGACCAGAATCTCTACGACGCTTTCGGCCAGCGCCAGGTCTCGACGATCTACAACGCACTCAACCAGTATCATGTGGTGATGGAAGTGGCGCCGCGCTTCTGGCAGGATCGCTCGGTGCTGCCGAAAATCTATATCAGCACGGTCGGCGCCTTTCCCAACGGCACCGCGCTCACCAACGCGGTGATCGGCACCGTCACGACGCTGCATGGCCGCATCGCCAACTCGCCGCTCTTTGTCGCCGGATCGCGCTTCGATGCACTTCTCGGCGCCCAGGACGCGGCTGCGGCGATCGCCAGCAACGCCGCGCGCAACAGCCTGAATAACGCCATCGCCAATACCGGCGGCCACGCCGGCTCGACCGGCGCCGCGGTCAGCACCGTGCGCGAGACCATGGTGCCGCTCGCCGCGATCGCCAAGATGGTCCCCGGCACCACGCCGGTCGTGGTGAACCATCAGGGCCAGTTCGTCGCCACCACGATTTCCTTCAATGTTCCACTGGGCCGGTCGCTGGGCGGCGCGGTACGGGCGATCGATGAGACGCTGCGCAGGCTCGGCGCGCCGAGCACGATCCATGGCGGTTTCGCCGGCACCGCGCGCATCTTTCAGCAATCGCTGGCCTCCGAGCCCATCCTCATTCTCGCCGCCCTCGGCGCCGTCTATATCGTGCTCGGCATCCTCTATGAAAGCTACATCCACCCGCTCACGATCATCTCGACCCTGCCCTCGGCCGGGGTCGGCGCCATTCTCGCCCTGATGCTCACGGGCCAGCAATTCACCATCATCGCGTTGATCGGGGTGATCTTGCTCATCGGGATCGTCAAGAAAAACGCCATCATGATGATCGACTTCGCGCTCGATGCCGAGCGCACGCGCGGGCTCGATCCGCGCGCCGCGATCGCCGAGGCCTGCGCGCTCCGCTTCCGGCCGATCATGATGACGACCTTCGCCGCCATTCTCGGCGCGCTGCCGCTGGCGATCGGCGGCGGCGATGGCTCGGAATTGCGCCAGCCCCTCGGCATCTCGATCATCGGCGGGCTTCTCGTCAGTCAGGCGCTGACACTTTATACCACCCCCGTCGTTTATCTCGCGCTC
The DNA here is from genome assembly GCA_021841985.1 of Pseudomonadota bacterium. Next base: position 4,952 of record JAKCCP010000407.1, read on the forward strand.
GATCGGCTGCGGCTGCGCTTCCGCCGTGCTCAGGGCGGCGCTGCGGCGAGGCCTGTGCCGTGAACCGTGGCGCTGTCCTCGCCATGGCTTTGCTGCTCGCGGGCTGCATGGTCGGTCCCAATTACCGCCGCCCGCCCGCGCCGGTTGCGGTCTCCTACAAGGAGCTTGCGGGTTGGCAGCCAGCCACCCCAGAGGATGGCTTTGATCGTGGCGCGTGGTGGTCGATCTACCACGACCCATTACTTGATCATCTCGAACGCCAGATCGATATCTCCAATTACACGCTGCAACAAGCGGAGGCCAATTACCGCAACGCCCAGGCCATCGTGCAGGAGGCGACGGCGGCGCTGTTTCCGGTCTTCGCCGGGGTCGGCAGCGCCCAGCGCACCGGCATCGGCGCCACCAGCAACGGCATCGTCTCCTCGGGCAATAACGTCGCGGTGAGCGGGGCGCGCGGCTTCACCGGCAATCAATACACGCTGCAAGGCACTGGCAGTTGGGATCTCGATGTCTGGGGCGAGATCCGCCGCCAGATCGAAAGCGATGTCGCGCTCGCGCAATACAGCGCCGCCGAGATCGCCAATGCCCGGCTCTCGGCGCAGGCGGCGCTCGCGACCGCCTATTTCAACCTCCGCGCCTCCGATTCTCTCACCACGCTGCTCAGCAACACCGTCAAGCAATACACCGATGCGCTGCGCGTCGTCGAAAACGAATACCATGCCGGCTATGTCGCGCGCGGTGACGTGCTCACCGCGCAGACCGAGTTGCAGACCACCCAGGCGCAGCTCACCAATGTCGGGGTGGCGCGCGCGCAATACGAGCACGCGATCGCGGTGCTGATCGGCAAGCCCCCCGCCGAGCTCAGCATCGGCCCGAGCGCGCTGCCCGACGCCGTGCCGGTGATGCCGCCCTCGGTGCCGTCCACGCTGCTCCAGCGCCGCCCCGATATTGCCGCCGCCGAACGTGAAATGCAGGCGGAGAACGCGCTGATCGGGGTTGCCATCGCGGCCTTTTATCCGCAAGTCAACCTCACCAGCTTCTTCGGCTATACCAGCCCCACTCTCGACAATTTGTTGCAGTCCACCAACCGCATCTGGGCGCTCGGCGGCGCCTTCAACGCACCGATTTTCGAGGGCGGCGCGCAGATCGCCGCAGTCAAGGCGGCGCGCGCCGAATATGACGGCGCGGTTGCCAACTACCGCGAGACCGTGCTCAGCGCTTTCCAGCAGGTCGAGGACGAACTGGCGGCGCTGCGCATCCTCGCCGAAGAGAAGATACAGCAGGACATCGCGGTCAAGTCGGCGAAAGAAAACGTCGCCTTCGCCTTCAACGAATACAAGGCGGGAACGACGATCTATACCACCGTGCTGACCGACCAGGAACTCGAACTGAGCGATGAGGTCACCGATGTCACCATCCAGCAGAACCGCATGCTCGCCTCGGTGGCCCTCGTCGAGGCGCTCGGCGGCGGCTGGTCGAGCGATGAACTGCCGCGCGGCAATTCACTCGAAACGGTGAGCTTCGCGCCCGGCATCCACCCCTGAACGCGGCGCTACATCCCGAGCGCGCGACGATAGAGATCGAGCAGCGTCTCCTGCTCCTCGACCTCGGCGGGCTGGGAGCGGCGCAGGCGGATCAACTGGCGCAGCACCTTGACATCGAACCCGGCCGATTTGGCCTCGGCGTAAACGTCGCGGATGTCATCGGTGAGGGCCTTTTTTTCCTCCTCCAGCCGTTCGATGCGCTCGACCAGGCTGCGCAGCCGATCCGCGGCGATGCCGCCGGTTTCCTGCTTGGTCGGGCTATCCAGGGCCATCCGCGCGCTCCCTCTCGCAAAGCCTTGAGGCCGCCCCGGATAGCGATGCGGCGCCGGGCGGTCAATGACCGGGATGGGATTTCGCCAGCGCCGCCTGCTGCGCCGGGCTCGCCGGCTTCTGGTATTTCGCCTGCCATTCCTTGTAGGGCATGCCATAGACGATCTCGCGCGCCTGCGGATCGCTGAGGCTCACGCCGCGCTCCGCCGCCGCCTCGCGATACCAGCGCGAGAGGCAGTTGCGGCAGAAGCCGGCGAGGTTCATCAGGTCGATATTCTGCACGTCGCTACGCTCACGGAGATGTGCGACGAGGCGCCGGAACGCGGCGGCTTCCAGTTCGATACGCAAGGTTTCCTCTGATGTCGCTGCTGTCATGGCTGATCTCCCTCGACGATCTCGCATGGGACGCTAACTTGGGACACTAACATGGCGCGGCCAGCGCGCTTTCGCCATACTGGCGGCACCTGGGAGGAGAGGCCATCATGCAGGGCGATGACGCGCAACCGACGGCGATGGATTGGTGCTCGCCTGATGCGACGCTGCGGGATCGCGCGGCGCGGGCGGGTTTGCGGGCGATTTTCGCCGCCGCGGTGGCGAGCGCCGATCCCCGCCGCATCCTGCCCACGCACCTGCCCGCCCTCCCCCTCGGGCGGGTCGTGGTCGTGGGCGCCGGCAAATCCGCCGCCCTGATGGCCGCCACGGTCGAAGCGGCATGGCCCGAGGCGCCGCTCTCGGGCCTGGTCGTGACACGCTACGGCCATGCCGTCCCGACGCGGCGGATCGCAGTGGTCGAAGCCTCCCACCCGGTGCCCGATGCCGCCGGCGAGCAGGCGGCGCGGCGCATTCTCGCGGCCGTGCGCGGCTTGTCGGCGGATGATCTGGTGCTGGCGCTGATTTCGGGCGGCGGCTCGGCGCTGCTCTCGCTGCCCGCGCCAGGGATCACGCTCGCCGATAAACAGGCGGTGAACCGCGCGCTGTTGCATTCGGGGGCGACGATCGGGGAGATGAACACGGTGCGCAAGCATCTCTCGGCGATCAAGGGCGGCCGGCTCGCCGCCGCCTGCGCCCCGGCGCGCCTCGTGACGCTGGCCATCAGCGACGTGCCGGGCGACGATCCGGCGGTGATCGCCTCGGGCCCGACCGTACCCGATCCCTCGACCTTCGCCGAGGCCAGCGCCATCCTCGCGCGCCACGGCATCACCCCGCCGCCCGCCGTCGCCCAGCGCCTGGCCGCGGCGCGGGACGAAACACCCAAGCCGGGCAGCCTGCCGCATGCCGAATTCCGCCTCATCGCGACCCCGGCCATGGCGCTCCAAGCGGCGGCCGAGCGGGCGCGCGCGATGGCGATCACGCCGCTCATCCTCGGCGATGCGCTGGAGGGCGAAAGCCGCGTGCTCGGCACCGTGCTCGCCGGCATCGCCCGCAGCGTGCGCCGCCACGGCCAGCCCCTGGCGCCTCCCGCCGTGCTGCTCTCGGGTGGCGAGACGACGGTGACGATTGGCCCCGAAACGGGCGCTCCGGGGCGCGGCGGGCGCAACACCGAATGTCTGCTCGGCCTGGCCCTTGCCCTCGACGGCGACCCCGCGATCTGGGCGATCGCCGGTGATAGCGATGGCATCGATGGCACCGAAGAGGCCGCCGGCGCGCTGGTCACCCCCACGACGCTCGCGCGTGCCCGCGCCCTGGGGCTCGATCCGCGCGCCCTGCTCGCCCGCCACGACAGCTACCGCCTGTTCGCGGCGCTGGAGGATCTGGTGATCACCGGCCCGACCCTCACCAATGTCAACGATATCCGCGCGGTCTTGATCGTCGCCGCATGATCCCCCCGAACAAAAGCAAAGCTCTCTACAAAAGCAAAGCCCTCTACAAAAGCAAAGCCCTCTCATGAGCACCCATCCCCGACTCCGCCGGCACCGGCGCACCAAGATCATCGCGACGATCGGTCCCGCGAGTTCGACGCCGGAGATTCTGGCCCGCCTGTTCCATGCCGGGGCGGATGTGTTCCGGCTCAATTTCTCGCATGGCACGCATGAGGACCACGCCGCGCGCATCGCCTTCATCCGCGCGCTGGAAGAAGAAACCGGCCGCCCCATCGGTATTCTCGCCGATGTCCAGGGGCCGAAACTCCGCGTCGGGCGGTTCGCGGCCGGGCGCGCCCATCTCCAGACCGGCCAGAGCTTCCGCCTCGATCTCAACCCGACGCCGGGCAACGCCCAGCGCGTCGAACTGCCGCATCCCGAAATCATCGCCGCCGCCGAGATCGGTGCCACGCTCCTGCTCGATGACGGCAAGCTTCGCCTCCGCGTCGTCCATAAGCGGCCCGATCACCTGGTGACCGAGGTGGTGGTGGGCGGGCCGCTCTCCGACCGCAAGGGCGTCAATGTCCCCGATGTCGTGCTGCCGATCCCGGCGCTGACCGCGAAGGACCGCGAAGACCTCGCCTTCGCCCTCGCCCAGGGCGTCGATTTCATCGGGCTTTCCTTCGTCCAGCGCGCCGCGGATGTCGCCGAGGCCCGCGAGATCGTGGGCGAGCGGGCGTGGATCATGACCAAGCTCGAAAAACCCCAGGCGCTCGATAATCTCGATGCCATTCTGGCGCTTTCCGACGCGGTGATGGTGGCGCGCGGCGATCTCGGCGTCGAACTGCCCCCCGAGGAGGTGCCGCTGGCGCAAAAACGCATCGTGCGGGCCGCCCGCGTGCTGGGACGGCCCGTCGTGGTGGCGACGCAGATGCTGGAAAGCATGATCAGCGCCCCGGCGCCGACCCGGGCCGAGGCCTCGGACGTTGCGACCGCGGTTTTCGACGGCGCGGACGCGGTGATGCTCTCGGCCGAGACCGCCGCCGGGCAATATCCCTTCGAGGCGGTGAATATCATGGATCGCATCATCGCCCGGGTCGAACGCGATCCCGGCTGGCGCGCCTTCATCGACACGTCCCGCCCCGCCCCCGAGCACTCCTCGGCCGACGCCATCGCCGCCGCCGCCCGCCAGGTGGCGCATACCATCGACGCCCAGGCGATCGCCGCCTTCACCTCCTCGGGCAGCACCGCTCTCCGCATCGCGCGCGAGCGGCCGGATTGCCCGGTGATGGCGTTCACCCCCGACCCGTCAACGGCGCGCCGCCTCGCGCTCGCCTGGGGCGTGCACGCGCTGGTCTCGCCGCTCACCCACAGCATGAGCGAGACCGTGACCCGCGCCACGCGGCTCGCGTCGCAGGAGGGGCTGGCGGCGTCCGGCGAGGAGATCGTGGTGGTGGCCGGGGTGCCGTTCGGCCAGAAAGGCACGACCAACGCCCTGCGTGTCGCCACCGTGAAGTAATCAGCGGGGAAATGATCGGCGGGGAAATAACCGGCGGGGGGCACGCCGGAGGGCGGCGCGGCGAAAGGTGCTTGCAACCCGGCCGCGCCCGGTCCATGTCCTAGGGAACGTGGCATGGATTGCGGAGCATAGCGGCAATGGGCAGCCTGAGCATCTGGCATTGGCTTGTCGTCCTGATGGTGGTGTTGCTGCTGTTCGGCAGCGGCAAGGTGAGCAACCTGATGGGTGACTTCGCCAAGGGCATCAAATCCTTCAAGAAAAACATGGCGGAAGACACCGACGCCTCGATGGAGGCCTCGGCGGAACGGCCGACCGGCACCATCGCCGGGCCGAACCCGGCCGCGGGGAACGCCAAGCAGGAACAGAGTACCGCCAGCCACCACAGCTAAGCGGCCGCCATGGTGGCCGCCCTCCCCCGGCTCACCACCGCCGAAGCGGTGGTGGAGAGCTTGCTGCGCCACGGCATCGACAAATTCTATGCCCTGCCGGGGGTGCATAACGACAAGCTGTTCGACGCGCTGCACCAGGCCGGCGACCGCTTGCGCGTCATCCATCCGCGCCATGAGCAGGCGGCGGCCTACATGGCGCTCGGCGCGGCACTCGCGACCGGCCGGCCGCAGGTCTGCGCCATGGTGCCGGGGCCGGGTGTGCTCAATGCCGCAAGCGCGCTGCTCAACGCCTATGGGCTCGGCGCGCCGGTGCTGGCGCTGGCCGGGCAGATCCCCCAGCACGCCATCGATCGCGGCTATGGCCACCTCCACGAACTGCCCGACCAGCTCGGCCTCTTGCGCCATTTCACCAAATACGCCGCGCGCATCACCCATCCCGCCGCCGCGTCCGGCCTGATCCGCGCGGCCTTGTTACAGGCGCGGAGCGGGCGGGCGCGCCCGGTGGCACTGGAATGCGCGATCGACGTCTGGGGACGGGCGGCGCCGGTGGCACTCGAAGATCCCGCGCCCCTCACCCCGCTCGCCCCCGATCCCGCCACGATCGAGGCGGCCGCCGCCCTGCTCGCGCGCGCCGAGCGGCCGCTGATCGTGGCCGGCGGCGGCGTGCTTGACGCCGCCGGCGAACTCCGCGCCTTGGCCTCGGCGCTCGGCGCCCCGGTGATGACCTATCGCCGGGCCCGCGGCGTGCTGCCCTCCGATCACCCGCTCGCCATCTCGCGCCCGGTCGGCCATCGCCTGTGGCGTGACGCCGACGTGGTGCTCGCGGTTGGCACCCGCGCCTACGAGCCACTCGCCCATTGGGGCACGGATAGCGCCATGAAGCTGATCCGCCTCGATATCGATGCCGAGGAGATCGAGCGCTTCCGCCGCCCCGACTGCGCCATCCTCGCCGACGCGGCCCTCGGCCTCGCGGCACTCCGCGCCGCCCTTCCCGGCCCCGCACGGGCGCCCCGCGCCGAGATCGCGCGGGCAGAGGCGTGGTGCGCGGGCGAACTCGCCCGGCTCGCGCCGCAGATGGGGTTTCTCGGCGCCATCCGCGCTGCCCTGCCGGAAGATGGCATCCTTGTCGAGGATGTGACGCAGATGGCCTTTGTCGGCCGCCTCGCCTTCCCGGTCGCCGCCCCCCGGCTCTACCTCTCGCCGGGCTATCAGGACAATCTCGGCTGGGGCTATGGCGCGGCGCTCGGCGCCAAGGCGGCGCTGCCCGGGCGCGCCGTCGTCGCGATCACGGGTGATGGCGGGTTTCTCTATCAATCGGGCGAACTGGCCACCGCCATGCGGCATCATCTCGCGGTGGTGGTGGTGGTGTTTGATGATGGCGCCTTCGGCAATGTCCGACGCATCCAGGCCGAGCAGTATGGCAACCGGCTGATCGCCTGCGACCTCGCCAATCCCGATTTCGTGCGTCTCGCCGAGGCGCATGGCATGGCGGCGTGGCGGGCGGATACGCCGGCTGAGCTGGAGGCGGCGCTGCGCGCGGCGATCGCGCGCGGCGCGCCCGGGCTGATCCATGTCAAGCTCGGCGAGGTGCCGAGCCCCTGGCCGCTCCTGCTGCTACCCCGCGTGCGAGGCCTCGAGGCGCCATCGCGCCCGGCGCTGCCGTGAAGCCGGGAATGGGGGGTAAAATGGTGGGCGGTACTGGGATTGAACCAGTGGCCTCCCGCGTGTCAAGCGGACGCTCTCCCGCTGAGCTAACCGCCCACCGCCCGAAGCGCTTCGGTGCGCCGCTTCTAGCCAAGCTTCGCCCGCCCCGCAACCCTGGCCGGAGCGTTTCCCATCAGCTCTCGGGGCCGGGCGGGGTCGGCAGCCACACCGTGAACCGGCTGAACTTTCCCTCCTCGCTCGCGATGGTCAGTGCCCCGCGATGGCGGTTGAGCACGTGCTTGACGATGGCGAGCCCGAGCCCGGTGCCGCCGGCGGCGCGCGAGCGGCCGCGATCGACGCGATAGAAGCGCTCGGTCAGGCGCGGCAGATCGGCGCGTGGAATGCCCAAACCGTCATCCTCGAAGATGAGCGCCACACCCGCCCGCCCGGCGCGGCTTTCGGCGCGCGCGGTGACGCTGACCAGGCCGCCCTCACGGCCATATTTCACGGCGTTGTCGAGGAGGTTCTGGATCACCTGGGCGAGCTGATCGGCATCGCCCGGCAAGCGCCGCGGCAGGGCGGCGAGGTCGAGCGTGAGACGCATGTGGCGCGCCTCTAGGCGCAATTCGAAGGACTCGGCGATGCCGCGCACCAGCAGGGCGAGATCGACCGCGCCCTCGGGCGGCTGATGCTCGACCACCTCGATGCGCGAGAGGCTGAGCAGATCGTCGATCAGCCGGTTCATGCGCTGCGCCTGCTCGGCCATGATCGCGAGAAAGCGCCGCTGCGCCTCGGCGTCATCGGCGGCGGGGCCTTGCAGCGTCTCGATGAAACCGATCAGGCTGGCCAGCGGGGTGCGCAATTCGTGGCTGGCGTTGGCCACGAAATCGGCGCGCATGCGCTCCACCGCCTGCTCGCGCGAGCGATCGCCGAGTACCACGATCACGATGCCGCCATCAGGCAGTTCCTGTAGAAGATGCACGACGCGGGCGCGGATATTGCGCTCGATCGGCACGGGAAGGGAGAAGGTCGCGGTCTCGGTGGTGCGCCCGGCATAGGCCCGCTCGATCGCCGCGCGCAGCACGGGATGGCGCAGCACGGCGGCGATATCCTCGCCAAAGGCGGCGCGCGCGGCGTCATTCGCCTGGCGCACCGTGCGGGCGGCATCGAGCACGATCAGCGGATCGGGCAGGCGCTCGATGATGATCGCGCCGGCCTGCACCAGCCGCGCCAGCGCCGCCGCCTGTTCGCTACCGACGCGGCGCAGCCGCCGGGCTTGCTCGAGCAATCGCCCCGGCCACGGCCAAAGCCCCGGCGGCCAAAGTCCCGGCGCGAGGCCGAGCGCGGCGGCGATCCGGCGCAGCACCACCGCCATGGCGACGGCGCCCAAAACCATCACGCCGAGCAGCGGGGCGACCAGCCAGGGAAGCGGCATCATCGGAGCGGCATCATCGCCGCCGAGGTCAGCTCCCGGCCTCGCCGACGCGCAGCGGCGCCGGCGAGACGATCGCGCCATTGGTTCGGAACACCGCGAGGCCGCGACGCACCGAGCCATCGGGAGCCAATACCAGCAACCCGTCGGCGCCGAGGAATCCTTCTCGCCGGGTGAGCGCGCGGCCGTGAAAACCGCCCTCCCCCGCGACCACCCGGGCCAGCGACGCGGCGTCGTAGGCGAGATCGGCGAGCGACGGGGGGGGAACGCCGTATTTCGCCTGGTAGGCGGCGACGAAGGCGGCGCGCGCCGCCGGATCGGGCGCGGCATACCACGCCCCCCGCAGCGTCGCCCCGGCGCGCGCCCTGGGCGAGGCCCACAAGGCCGGGCCGAGCAGGCGCACCTGCGGCGGATCGACGTCGTAATAGGCCAGCAGCGAGGTGATCTCGGCGAGCTGCTCCCCGGTATCGGCGAGCAGCAGGGCGTCAAAGGGCGGCGGCGGAATGGGCTGGCGGGCCAATTCAGCCGCGGTCTTGCGATCACCCTTGTCACGCGCCTCGCGGATTTGCTTGTCGATCGGGCCGCGCCGGTCGGCATAGTCCGAAACCTCGCGCACCAGCGCCGTCATCGCCGCCATGCCGGCGCCGTGGAAGCGGATGGTCGGTGCGGCGAGCCCGGCCTCGGCGGCGGATTTTTCCAAAGCCGCCGCCATCGCGTGGCCGAGCCCGTTATCCGGCAGCAGCGCCACGAAGCGGCTCCGCCCCTCGGCGCGCGCCGCCGCCACCAGCCGGCGCACCTGCTGTAGCGGGGAAAGCCCCAATGGCCAGAGGCCGGGCTGCGCCACGCTCGGGTCGGAGGTGAAGGCGAGCACCGGCACATCCGCGCTCCGCGCCGGCCCAGCCACCGCGCGGGTTTCCGCGATGGTCAACGGGCCAAGAATGATTTCTCCCCCCGCGCCGATCGCCTCCCGCGCCGCTTGCGCGGCATTGCCGCCGGCGCTGTCGGCGACGGTGAGGCTCGGCGCGCCGGGCACGGCAAGCGCCAGTTCGGCGGCCTGGCGCATCGCCTGGCCGAGCCCGGCATCGGGCCCCGAAAGCGGCACCAGAAGGGCAACCTTGTGCGCGGCGCCATTACTGGCCCCGCCCGCGCCACCCGGCCCGAGCGGATGCGCCGGGCCCTGGATAAACCCCCCCCCTGTGCCGGCGCAGCCGGTCAATGCTAAAGCACCGAGAAGGAGCGCCCATGCCGCACGCCGCATACGATGATCTTCCTTCCCCGCCTGAGCCCGCCGGCTCGCCGCCTCCGGGGGGATTTGTGCTCGTTTCGACGCCACTCGGCAACCTCGGCGATATCTCGGCGCGCGCGCTGGCCGCGCTCCGTGCCGCCGATCTCATCCTCTGCGAGGACACGCGCACCACCGCCCAGCTTTGTCACGCCTTCGGCATCCACCGGCCGCTCGCCGCCCTGCACGAGCACAACGAGACGGCGCGCGTTCCGGCGCTGTTGCAGATGCTGCGCGCGGGTCGGTGCCTCGTGCTGGTGAGCGATGCCGGCACGCCGCTGATTTCCGATCCCGGCTACGCGCTCGCCCGGGCGGTGATCGCCGCCGGCCTGCCGATCAGCGCGGTGCCGGGGGCGAATGCGGCGCTGCTCGCGCTGACGCTTTCTGGCCTGCCGCCGCATCCTTTTTTATTCCTGGGCTTCCCGCCGGCGCGGCACGCCGCCCGGCTGGCGCGTTTCGCCGAGCTGCGCCGCATCGAACAGGCCGGGCTGAAGGCCACGGTCATCTGGTTCGAGGCGCCGCACCGGCTGGCCGCGAGCCTTGCCGATCTCGCGGCGAGTTTCGGCGCGCGGGAAGCCGCGGTCGCGCGCGAGCTGACCAAGCGTTTCGAGGAAATCCGCCGCGCGCCGCTGCCGGAATTGGCCGCCTATTATGCTACCACCCCAGCGCGCGGCGAGATCACCCTCCTGATCGGCCCGGCCGCCGACACCCCGCCCGCCAGCGCGGCCGAGCTGGACACCGTTCTCGCCGCCGCCCTCGCCCACCAGAGCCTGCGCGCGGCGGTGGCGCAGGTGAGCGCGCTCACCGGCTGGCCGCGCGGCAAAGTCTATGCCCGCGCCCTGGAAATCAAAAAAGAACGTGCGTTCAACGAGATAGCCGCAACGCCATGATCCGCATCCATCCCCTGCAGACCGGCTCGGTTTACCTCCGGCCGAGCCAGATCATCGGCCGCGCGCCGGCCCGCCGGCTGCGCCCGCTTTTCGATCCGCGCTGGAGCGAAAAACTGCCGGTTCTCGCCTGGCTGATCGAGCATCCCGAGGGATTGTTCCTGGTCGATACCGGGGAAAGCCCGCGCGCCATGGAAAAAGGCTATTTCCCGTCCTGGCATCCCTATTTCCGCCGCGCCCTGCGCTTCGAGATCGCCCCCGAGGACGCCATCGATGCGCGGATCCGCGGTCTTGGGTTCGACCCGCACGATATTCGCGCCGTCGTGCTCACCCATCTCCACACCGATCACGCGGGGGGGCTTTTCCATCTACCCCGGCTGCGCGTGCTCCTCACCCACATCGAGTGGCAGCTCGCACAAGGGTTCGCCGGCGTCCTGCGCGGCTATTTTACCCATCATCTGCCGGAAAACTTCCGCCCTGCGTTCATCCGCTTCGACGCCGAGCCGCTAGCCCCCTTCACCCGCGCCATGGCGTTGACCGAGGATCGCGCCATTATCATCGTTCCGACGCCAGGCCATAGTTCCGGCCATGTCTCGGTGCTGGTGCGGCTGGGCGGCTCTCAGGTATTGCTCGCCGGTGACGCCTCCTACACCGAGGCGGCGGCCGATGACCTCAGGATCGATGGCGTCACGCCGAACCCCCATTCGGCGCGCGCCACGCTCCGCCGGATCAACGCGCTCCGCCGCCATACCCCGACCGTCTATCTGCCGAGCCACGACCCGGAAAGCCCGGCCCGTCTCGCGCAAGCTGCGCCGCCGCGATCCATTCCATAATGCGGGCGATCAGGCGGGTTTGGGGGCAGCGCCCCTGGCCTTGCCCTGATTTGATCAATTCCCCCCAAGCTTCTAGTATGACAGGCCTGCGCGCGGGATTTTGCCCTCGTCATCTGGCCCGCGCTTCGCTATGTGTGCAGCGCAGCAACGCGCAGCGCTTTCGGAACCCTTTCATGAACATCCGCAATATCGCCATCATCGCCCATGTCGATCATGGCAAGACAACACTGGTCGATCAGCTCCTGCGCCAGTCGGGCGCGTTTCGCGAGCATCAGCAGGTCGCCGAGCGCGCGCTCGACCGCAACGATCTCGAACGCGAGCGCGGCATCACCATTCTCGCCAAATGCGCCAGCGTGGTCTGGCGCGATGTCCGCATCAATATCGTCGATACCCCCGGCCACGCCGATTTCGGGGGCGAGGTCGAGCGCATCCTCAACATGGTCGATGGCGCGCTGGTGCTGGTGGACGCCGCCGAGGGCGTGCTGCCGCAGACCAAATTCGTCGTCGGCAAGGCGCTCAAACGCGGCCTGCGCCCGATCGTCGTGGTCAACAAGGTCGATCGCGCCGATGCCCGCCCCGACGCGGTTCACGATGAAGTGTTCGATCTCTTTGCCGCCCTCGGCGCCGACGAGACGCAGCTCGATTTCCCCATGCTCTACGCCTCGGGCCGCCAGGGCTGGGCCGACGCCGAGCTGGAGGGGGCGCGGAAGGATCTCTCGGCGCTGTTCGACCTCGTCCTCAGCCATGTCCCCGCCCCAACGCTCGATGCCGATGCGCCCTTCGCGATGGTCGCCTCGATCCTGGAATACGACAATTTCCTCGGCCCCGTGCTCACCGGCCGGGTCGAGCAGGGCCGCGCCCGGCTCAACATGCCGCTCAAGGTACTGCGCAATGATGGCACGATTGTCGAGACCGGGCGGCTGAGCAAGCTGCTCGCCTTTCGCGGCCTCGACCGCGTGCCGGTGGAGAGCGCCGAGGCCGGCGATATCATTGCGATCGCCGGGCTCGCCGATGCCACCGTGCCCGATACCATCGGCGCGCCCGAACTTCTGGCCGCGCTGCCGGCCATTCCGGTCGATCCGCCGACGCTCGCCATGACCTTCCGCATCAATGACGGCCCGCTCGCCGGGCGCGAGGGCAGCAAGGTCACCTCGCGCCAGATCCGCGACCGGCTCTATCGCGAGGCCGAGGGCAATGTCGCGATCCGGGTCAGCGACAGCGCCGAGACCGAGGCTTTCGAGGTCGCCGGGCGTGGCGAGTTGCAGCTCGGTGTGCTGATCGAGACGATGCGCCGCGAGGGCTTCGAGCTGGCCATCGGCCGCCCCCGCGTGCTCACCCGCCTCGATCCCGAAACCGGCGAGCGCCAAGAGCCGCTGGAGGAGGTGGTGGTCGATGTCGATGAGCCCTATGCCGGGGTGGTGGTGGAAAAACTTGGCCGCCGCAAGGGCGAACTGACCGAAATGCGCCCCTCGGGCGGCGGCAAGACGCGGCTGGTATTCGCCATCCCGTCCCGCGGGCTGATTGGCTATCATGGCGAATTCCTCACCGATACCCGCGGCAGCGGCGTCATGAACCGGCTGTTCGCCGGCTACACACCCTGGCGCGGGCCGATCGAGGGGCGGCGCAACGGCGCGCTGATCTCCAACGCCGACGGGGTCGCCGTGCATTACGCGCTGTTTTATCTCCAGGAGCGCGGCACGCTGTTCATCGGCCCGGGCGAAAAAGTCTATGTCGGGATGATCCTCGGCGAGCATTCCCGCGAAAACGATCTCGAGGTCAATCCGATCAAGGAAAAGAAGCTCACCAATATCCGCGCCGCCGGCAAGGACGACGCCATGCTGCTGACGCCGCCGCGGCGGATGAGCCTCGAGCAGGCGATCGCCTATGTCGAGGATGACGAACTGGTCGAAGTCACGCCCGGCGCCATCCGGCTGCGCAAACGCTATCTCGACCCGCATCAGCGCAAGCGCGCCGAGCGGCGGACGGAGGCGGCCTGAGAGTTTGAAAAAGAATGCCCTCGCGCCCCAGAATCGACCAGAAAAAATCAATATTTTCAGAGGACGTTCTTTTTCAAGTTCGATTTGATTTCCACGCTCTGAGCGGGCTGGCTTGAGCGCGGCGCCGGTCGTCGCCGAGGGGCGCGGTCGGCTGCGCCGCTTCGCGGTGATGACGGCCTATGGCTTCGCCTGCGGCCTGCCGCTGCCGCTCTCGGGTTTCACGCTTCGCCAATGGCTGAGCGAGGCCGGGATTTCGCTCGGGACGATCGGGCTTTCCGCCGTTATCGGGCTCGCCTATGCGCTGAAATTTCTCTGGGCGCCGCTGTTCGACCGCGCCCTGATCCCGCCCGGTCGGCGGCGCGGCTGGCTGCTCATCGTGCAGCCCCTGCTCGTCGTCGCCGGCGTCGTGTTGGCGCTCTCCGATCCCCTGACCCGCCCGCTCGCAACCGTTGCCGCCGCCGCGTCGCTGGCGTTTTTCTCGGCCAGCCAGGATATCATCGTCGATGCCTGGCGGATCGAGATTTTTTCCCCGAGCCTCCAGGGCGCGGCGCTGGCCTGCTATGTCTGGGGCTATCGCCTGGCATTGCTGATCTCGGGCGCGCTCGCCATCAAGCTCGCCGATCTCTGGGGCTGGCACGGGGCGCTTCTCGCCATGGCCGGCCTGGCCCTGATCGGGCCACTGGCGACGCTGCTGGCGCCGGAGCCGGAGGCCGCCGCACCCGACACGGCGGGGAAAAATGTTTTCGCCCGCCTGGTGCTCGCGCCGTTGCGCGAATTCCTGAGCCGCGAGGGGGCCTTCACGGCGCTGCTGTTCATCGCCCTCTTCAAGCTCGGCGAGGCGCTGGCCGGGGTCATGCTGGCGCCCTTCTACCATGCGCTCGGCTTCAATCGCGGCGCCGTGGCGCTGGCCAACGGGCCGATCTCGCTGGCGGCGACGCTCGCCGGCATCAGCCTGGGCGGCTGGCTCGTCGTTCGCGTCGGGGCGGCGCGGGCGTTGATCGGCACCGGCTTTGCCCAGATGGCGGCGATGGCGATGTATCTGGCGCTCGCCGTCTCGGCCGGCGCGCCGCGCGTGCTCTATGCCACGACACTTACCGAAGCCTTCGCCGAGGGACTGGCCGACGCCGCCTTCCTGGCCTTTCTCTCCGGCCTCTGCGCGCGCGCCTATTCGGCGACGCAATACGCGCTGCTGTCATCGCTCGCCGCGCTGCCGCTCCGCACGCTGGGCGGGGCGTCGGGCTATCTCGCGGCGGCTCTCGGCTGGACCCGGTTTTACGCGCTCTGCATGCTCGCCGCCCTGCCGGCGATGCTGGTGATGGTCTTCCTCCTCCGCCGCTATCCCAGCCTCGCCCTCGCGAGCCGGGAAAGAAGGCTTGCAACCGCCGGGGTGGACGGTTAGGCGGGAGCGCCATGGACCCTTCCGAGCCGCCGCCCACGTCGCATCCCGATCTTGCCGAAGCCGTGCCCCGGCTGGCGCGCGCCAGCGTGCTGGTGGTCGGCGATGCCATGCTCGATCGCTATGTCCACGGCCGGGTCGAGCGCATCAGTCCGGAAGCGCCGGTGCCGGTGCTCGGGATCGAGCGCGAAATCGCGCAGCCGGGCGGGGCGGCCAATGTCGTGCGCAACCTCACGGCTCTCGGCGCGGCGGTGGCGTTTGTGTCGGTGGTCGGCGATGACCAAACGGGCTCCGAGCTCACCGGCCTGATCGGCGGCCAGCCCGGCGTGGAACCCTGGCTGCTGGTGCAAGGCGGGCGCACGACAACGCGGAAAACCCGGTTTCTCGCCCATGGCCGCCATCTCCTGCGCGCCGATCGCGAGCAGACCGACGCGATCGAGCCGCGACTCGCGCTGCGGCTGCTGCGCATCGCCGGCGACGCCATGGCCGCGACCTCGGCAACCGTGCTCTCGGATTACGGCAAGGGCGTGCTGGCCGGCGAGACCGCGAGCAAGCTCGTGGCCTGCGCGCGCGGCATGGGGCGGCAGGTTTTGGTCGATCCCTCCAGCGCCGATTGCGGCCGCTTCGCCGGCGCCGACCTGATCCTACCCACCGCCCGCGAACTGGCCGCGGCCACCGGGCTGCCCAGCGAAACCGATGACGAGATCGCGCGCGCGGCCGAGAATCTCGCCGCCCGCCACCGCTTCGGCGCGGTCATGGTGCTACGCAGCGAAATCGGCATCAGTCTGATCGGCCCGCAGCTCGCGCGGCACTGGCGGCTGCCCGAGGACGAGCGGCAGGATCTTTTCGGCGTCACCGATGCGGTCCTGGCCACGCTCGCGGCCGCGCGCGCGTCGGGCATCGGGCTCGCCGAGGCGGGCGCGCTCGCGGCACTCGCCGCCGAGAGCGTCGCGCGCCACCCCGGCACCGCCGTCGCCCGCCCGGACGATCTTCTCGCCCGGCTTGCCCTGGCGCCGCTGGAACCTCACCCCAGCTAGACGCCCGGCCGCTCTAGCCGTTGGCCGCCCGGCGCGGTGCCTCTTGCGTGCCGGCGGCGATTTTTTTCGAGGCCTCGGCCATGATGTGGCGCAGGTCGCGCATCAGCGCCGCTCCCTTCACCGTACGCTGCACCAGAATGCTCCTCCGATCCGCCGGATCGACCTTGCGGCGCGCGAGTTCAAGCTCGCCGAGGCGGTCGAGCGCCCGGGTGATGGCCGGTTTCGAGACGTGCAGATCGGCCGAGAGGCCGCGCACGGTATGGCCGCCATCGTTGAGATAGCAGGTGAGGAAAACGCCGAGCTGGCGCGCCGAGAGGTCGGGACCGTCGCGGCGCACCAGGGCGACCACGGTATCGCGGAGGATGTTGAGCAAGGTGTCGGGGCTCTGAAGTGCTGACATGGAAGAGATCCTTTCTTAGTCGATTACCCCGGAGATCGCGCGGCGCCCTGCGAGCCGGCCGATAGCAGGCCAGCCTCGAGCGCCGCGCAGATGGCGCGAACCGCCTGACCTTCACCGCCTTCCGGACGGCCAGGCCGCGTCGCGTCATTCCAGGCATAGAGATCGATGTGCACCCACGCTGTTCCAATGGCAATGAACCGCTCAAGAAATAACGCCGCAACCATCGCTCCACCATGTGTATTCCCTGCAATGTTGTTCAAATCCGCGATAGTGCTGGCCAGCCACGCGCCGTAATCATCCCAGAGCGGCAATTGCCAGAGCGGATCGCAGACCGCCTGGCCGGCGGCGAGGAAGGTCGCGGCCCACGCCGGATCATTGCTGAACAGTGCCGGCAGATCCGGGCCGAGGGCGGCACGCGCCGCGCCGGTGAGGGTCGCGCAATCGACCACCAGCGCCGGCGCCTCCTCGCAGGCAGCGGCGAGCAGGTCGGCGAGCACGAGGCGGCCCTCGGCGTCGGTATTGCCGACCTCGACGCTGAGCCCCTTGCGCGTGCTGAGCACGTCGGAGGGCCGCATGGCGCTGCCCGAAACGCTGTTCTCGACGCAGCCGATGCGCAGGGCGAGCCGCACCGGCCAGTCCGCCGCCATGATCGCGCGCGCCGCGCCCAGCACCGCCGCCGCCCCGCCCATGTCTTTTTTCATGCGCAGCATCGCGCTCGCGGGTTTCAGGTCATAGCCGCCGGTATCGAAACAGACCCCCTTGCCGCAAAGCGCCACCAGCGGCGCGTCGTCGCCGGCGGTGCTGCCCCGCCAGCGCAGCAGGGCAACCGCCGGCGCGCGCGCCGAGCCGCGCCCGACCGCCGCCAGCGCCGGAAAACCGTCGTCCAGCGCCGCACCGGTGATGATGTCGACGGCCGCGCCGAATGCCGCGCCGATCTCGGCCACCGCCTGCGCCAGCTCGCGCGGGCCGAGAAGATTGGCAGGGGTGTTGATCAGGTCGCGGGCCAGCCA
Source organism: Pseudomonadota bacterium (assembly GCA_021841985.1). Next base: position 22,391 of record JAKCCP010000407.1, read on the forward strand.
GATCGCCCGCGCCTCGCGCGCCGCCCGCGCCGCGCCCTCCGGGGCGATAAGCCGCGCCGCGGCGCGGGGCGCGGCCTTGAAGGCGGAAAACCGGTAGGCGCCGAGCGCGAAGCCCAGCGCGGCGCGGGCCGGATCGTAATCCCCGGGCTCCAGCCGCCAGATCGTGCCCTCCGGCAGCCGCCACGCGAGATCGCCGAAGGCCCAGGGCGCGCGGTCCGCGCCGAGCCCGAGCACCGCGCCAGCCACCCCGGCCGGCCCCGGCAGCAAGATGAGATGCTGCGCCGCCGCGGCAAATCCGCTGCCCGCGAGATAGCGCGCCAGGGGCTCCGGCAGCGCCGCCAAAAACCCGGCAACCCCCTCCGGCCGCACCGCATGGAGCGGCAGCGCCGCGGCACTCGGCGCGGCGAAACAGTCAAGCGGGCGATCGAACCTCACGTTTTATTCCCGTTCCCCGGTCTCTTCCCGTTCCGGCACGCGCTCAGGCGCGCACCGGCAGCGATGCCGCCAGCACCTGGCCGACGCGGCGCGAAAAAGCCGCCGGATTGCGCGGCGCCTCGCCTTCCTGGATGCGCGCAAGATCGAGCAGGAGGGTGGCCAGGTCGGCGAAATCCGCTTCCCCCACCTGTGCGGCGAGCCCCTGGATCAGGGCGTGGCGGGGGTTGATTTCGAGCGCCGGCGGCGGGCTCGGAAACGCCCGCCCGGCGCGACGCATCAGCCGCTCGCGGAACAGATCGCCGCCCGCCGCCCCGCTGGTCAGCGCCGCCGCGCTCTCGACCAGGCGCTCTGAGGCACGCACCTCGGAAACCGCCTCGCCGAGCGCCTCCTTGAGCGCCTTGGCGAGCGCCGTGACATCCATCGCCGGCGCCCTCTCGCCGGCTTCGAGCGGCAGTTTTTCGAGATCGGCGATCGCCTCGCCGGCGCGGCGGATCGGCTTGCCCGCGAAATCACCGGCGCGATCGGGCCAGAAGGCATCGATCGGGTCATCGAGCAGCAACACCTCGACGCCACGGGCGCGAAAGCCTTCGAGCACGGGGCTATCGCGCAGTGCCTCGACCTGCTCGCCGGCCAGCAGATAGATCGCCTCCTGCGCAGGTTTCATGCGCAGGACATAGGCATCGAGATCGGTCCAGCCGGCGACGGCGCTGGAGCGGAAACGGAGCAGCGGCATGATGTCCTTCTGCTGCCCGGAATCCTCCCACAGGCCCTCTTTCAATATCGCGCCGAAATTTTCCCAGAAGCCGAGATAGTCTTCCGCTTCCTTGGCGCGGCTCTTGAGTTCGGTGAGCACCCGGTTGGTCAGCGCCTTGCGGATGCGCGCCAGCACCGGGGTCGATTGCAGCATCTCGCGCGAGACATTGAGCGGCAGATCCTCGGTATCGACGACCCCCTGGACAAAGCGCAGCCAGTTCGGCAGCAAATCCGCCTCATCGGTGATGAACATGCGCCGGACATGCAGCCGCAGCTTCGAGCGGCGCTCTTCCTCGACCACCGCGAAGGGTTTTGATTGAGGAATGAACAGCAGGGCGTAGAATTCCAGCGCGCCTTCGGCCCGCCAGTGCAAGGTGGCCCACGGCTTGTCGAACAAATGGCCGAGATGGCGGTAGAACTCGGCATAGGAGGCCTCGGAAATCTCGGCTTTCGGCTTGCGCCACAGCGCCGTGCCCTCGTTCGCCGGCAAATCCTTGCCATCGCGCGCGATCGTCACCGGCCAGGTGATGTGATCGGCCCATTTGCGCACGATCGCCTCCAGCCGTACCGGGTCGAGGAACTCCTCGGCATCCGATTTGAGATGGAGAATGACCTCGGTGCCGGGGGTCGCGCGCTCATCCGGGCTCAGCACGAAATCGCCCTGGCCTGCCGAACTCCAGCGCCAGGCGGCGTCCGTGCCGGCGCGGCGCGAGACCACCTCGACCTTGTCTGCGACCATGAAGGCGGAATAGAAGCCGACGCCGAACTGGCCGATCAGGCTCGGGCGCTCCTCGGGCCGGGCGGCGGCGATCTCGGCGCTGATGGCGCGGGTGCCGGAGCGCGCGATGGTGCCGAGATGGCTGATCATCTCGTCGCGGGTCATGCCGATGCCGTCATCGATGATGCTCAGCGTGCGACCCGGCTTGTCGGGAACGATGCGGATCCTGGCGTCCGTGGGCAGGGCGAGGGCAGGCTCGGTGAGGGCGTCGAAGCGGCGCCGGTCGAGCGCGTCGGCGGCGTTGGCCACCAGTTCGCGAAGGAAAATCTCGCGCTCGGAATAGAGCGCATGGACAACGAGATCGAGCAGGCGGCCGACCTCGGCGCTGAACTCATGCCGCTCCCCGGGGACGGACGCGGGGGCAGTCGGAGAGGCGGGGGCCGTTGTAGACGCGGGGTCAGTCGTATCGGTCATCAGGAAATTCTCCTTTCGGGCAAGCGATATGCGGCGCCCTGGCGGGCGGTTCAAGCGAGCGCGATCGCCGGTCGTGTCTCGGTTCGAGGAGCAGCGCGTCCCCGGGTCGCGCCCCCGGCTCGCGTCCCCGGGTCGGCTTGGCGGGGGCGACTTGGCGAGGGCGACTTGGCGGGACGGGCACAATCAGCGAGGATAATGGCGCGGATGAAGGAGCCGCGCCAGCCATGACCGAGTGCCCCCGGCCATCGCGTGACGCCTGCCCAGCGTGACGCCGTGAATATTGCCGATCTCTTTTGGCTTTTCTTCATCTTCAGCGCCTTGCAGCCGCTCTTGCGCCAGCGGCTGCTGGAGCGGTTGCGGGCGCGCAAGCTCGGCCAGATCGAACGCCGCCGCGGCTCGCGGGTGATCGCCCTCGTGCATCGCCAGGAAACCATGCGGCTCCTCGGCTTTCCCCTGATGCGCTACATCGACATCCACGATTCGGAAGAGGTGCTGCGCGCCATCCACCTCACCGACGACGACGTGCCGCTCGATATCATCCTCCACACCCCGGGCGGCCTCGTGCTCGCCGCGGTGCAGATCGCCCGCGCCATTCGCGACCACAAGGCCAAGGTCACGGTGTTCGTGCCGCACTACGCGATGTCGGGCGGCACGCTGATCGCGCTGGCCGCCGATGAAATCGTGATGTGCCGCCACTCCGTGCTCGGCCCGGTCGATCCGCAGATCGGCCAGTCTCCGGCGGCCTCGTTGCTCAAGGTGATCGAGCAGAAGCCGATCGCCGAGATCGACGACCAGACGCTGATCCTCGCCGATGTCGGGCGCAAGGCGATCGTCCAGGTGCGCAATGTCGCGCACGAGCTGCTCGACCGCCGCCTGCCCGAGGCCGCGGCGCTGCGCATCGCCGAGACCCTGGCCACCGGCACCTGGACGCATGACTATCCGATTTCCGCCGCCGAGGCCGCCCAGCTCGGCCTGCCCGTGAGCACCGCGATGCCGGAGGAGATCCTCCAGCTCATGGACCTCTACCCGCAGCCGATGCGCGCCCAGGGCGGCAATGTCGAATACCTCCCGGTGCCGCGCCAAAAGCCGAGCGGCAAGGCGTGAAGGAGCGGACAACCCCGCCGACGCCCTCCCATCCCGACCCGCTCACCCCGCGCTGCAAGCCAAGGAGGCCCCATGCACGCCCCGTTCGCCCTCGCCGCCCTCACGCTCCTCGCCTGCGCTGGCACGCTGCACGCCGAGGAGCGCTTTCCCCCGCTCGCGCCCGAGCAGATGACGCCCGAGCAGCAGGCGGTCGCCAAGGCTATCGCCGCCGGGCCGCGCGGCGGGCTCGCCGGACCGTTCAACGCCTGGCTGCGCAGCCCCGATCTCGCCGACCGACTGCAACGGGTCGGCGAATACGTGCGTTTCAAGACCTCCCTCCCGCACCGGCTCAACGAGCTTGCCATCCTGCTGGTGGCGCGCGCCTGGGACGCGCAGTTCGAGTGGTATGCGCATTACCAGTTCGCGATGAAGGCCGGGCTGTCGCCGGCGATCGCCGACGCCATCGCGCAGCGCCGCCGCCCCGCCGGGATGAGCGCCGACGAGACCGTGGTCTATGATTTCTGCAACGAGCTGCTGACCACGAAAAACGTCTCCGATGCCACCTACAACGCCGCGATGGCGCGTTTCGGCGCGCAGGGCGTGGTCGATCTGATCGGCGTCACCGGCTATTACGTGATGGTCTCGCTCACCCTCAATGTCGCCCAGGTACCGGTGCCCGCCGACAGCACGGTGCCGGCCTTGCCGAAATAGCGTCGCGTTCAGGCCACAACGCGGGCGAGAAGGGTGGCGGCGAGCTGCTCGATATCGGCGGCGGCCGGGCTCGCGGGGTGGCGCGTCAACAGCAGGCCCTGACGCCGGAGGGTCTCGCGCACCCGTTCGTCGCGCCGCACGACGCCGGCAAATGCCGGCGCCTTGCCCAGAAACGCCCCGCAAGCCCGCGCCAGGGTGGCGAAGGTGCGCGCGCCGGCACTGGCGCTCGCCGCCTGGTTCACCACCACCCGCGTATCGGCGTTCCCGCCCGCGCAATCAGCGGCGTGCAGCTTGAGCACCGCATAGGCATCGGTAAGGCTGGTCGGCTCATCGGTCGCGACCACCAGCAGCGTATCCGCCGCCGCCGCCAGCCGCCGCACCACGCGATCGAGCCCGGCGCCGAGATCGAGCACGACCGACTGGTAGAGCGCCGTGGCGGCCCGCAGTTCCGCCAGCACCCGCGCCAGCGCCGGCGCATCGAGGCTGGCGAGCGCCCCCGAGCCCGACCGTCCGGCGAGGATGTCGAACCCGCCGGCGGCGAAAGTGACCACGCTTTCCGCCAGACTGGCGCGCCCGGCGATCACGCCACCGAGATCGTGCGCCGGCAGGAGGCCGAGCTGGATATCGACATTGGCCAGGCCGAGATCGCCATCGAACAGCAGCACCCGCTGCCCGGCCCGCGCCAGGGCATGCGCCAGCGTGATGGAGAGCCAGGTTTTTCCCACCCCCCCCTTGCCCGAGGCGACCGCGATCAGACGCCCGCGCCGAAATGGCAGGATGGTCGCGGGCGGGAAATGGACGCTGGTCTCGGGTATCATGCCTGGGCCTCTGCCAACAAAAACTCATGGACCGGCGGGGGGGCGGGAGGTTGCAGCCGCGCGGCAAGGAAGGTCGGGGTCATCGGCACCAGCCCATCCGCGGCATTGCCGCTGACCCCGGCCTCGGCCAACGCGAGACGACCGCCCGCCGCGGCCGCCAGCAGACTGCCCAGGCGGCGCGCCAGATCAAGGCGGGTGACCACCAGGAACAAAGCCCCGAGCGCGTTGAACGCCGCCGCGAGATCGGCCGCTTCCGCGCCATCGAGCCCGGCCGGCAACACCACCACCAGGGTTGCCCCCGCCGCCCCGGCGAGCGCCGCGAGATCGCGCTGCGCCGCGACGTCGAAAGGATTGCATCCCGGCGCGTCGATCAGCACCGGCGCGCCGGCGCTGCGCCGTCCCAGGGCACGGCCGAGCGAGGCCGGCTGGCTCGCCACCAGCAGGGAAAGGCCGAGAAGCCGCGTGTAGGCGGCGAGTTGCTCGGTCGCCCCCGCCCGCTGGCCATCGGCGGAAATCACCAGCGGTCGCTCTCCGGCCAGCACCAGCCGGGTCGCCAGCCGCGCCACCGTCAGCGTCTTGCCCGCCCCCGGTGGGCCCGCGAACAAAAGCGGCGATCCGCCGGTGGCGAGCGGCAGGGCCGCGAAGCGGAAATGCCGCGCGAGCGCCGCCGCCATCTCGCCTTCTTCGAGCAATCCGGCAAGCCCTTCCGGCACGCCATGAAACGCCAGCACGGCACGGCGCGACGCCTCCCCCGCCGCCGCGCCAGGGGCGAGCCTGTCCGGCGCGCCGGGATCGAGCGCGGCGGTGATCTCGATCCCGCCCGCGACCCGCCGGCTGCCAAGGATAAGCGCCTCCGAACCGAGTTCGCGGCGCAATTCCGCCATCGCCGCCGCCATGCTCGCCGCGCGATAAAGTTTCAGCCGCATGCCGGGCCTGTCCTCGGGAATGGCCCCGCCAAACCGCTGGCCGGAGGCTTTGTGTCATGCCGGCGCCGCGAGATCGGATCGGCCGGGGCGGGCGTCTCGGTCGGGAAGATCATATCAGCCAGAAGGACCATATCAGCCAGGAGGACCATATCAGATCGTGCCGACCGTGCGGATGCGGGCGCGCGGGTGGATCTCGGGTTGCGCGAGGACGGGGGTGGCCGGGCGGATGCGCTCGACGATCGCGCGGAGCTGCGCCCGGACAGCGGCGCTGGTGAGCAACGCCGGCGCCTCGCCGCCCGCCGCGGCCTGTTCGAAAACCGCGCGGAAACGCTGCATGAATTCCTGCAGCCGCGGCGCCGACATGGCGAGCTGCCGGTCCTCCACCGGGCCGACCAGCGCATCGGCAAACGCCCCCTCCCACTCCGGCGACAGCGTCACGAGGGGAATATAGCCGCCAGGGCCGACATGGCTGTCGCTCAATTGCCGGGCGAGACGGACGCGGACATGGGTGACGATGCCGTTGAGGCCGCGCCCGCCCGCGCTCGTTGCTTCCTGCACGCCCTCCAGGATGGTCGGCAGATCGCGGATCGAAACCCGCTCGGCGAGCAGCGCTTGCAACACCCGCTGCAGCCCGCCCACGGTGATCTGCGAGGGGATGAGATCGGCCACCAGCTTCTGCTGCTCGCGCGGCAGTTCATCGAGCAGCTTTTGCGTCTCGGCGTAAGACAGAATCTCGGCCATGTTCTCGCGCACGAGTTCGGTGAGGTGCGTCGCCAGCACGCTCGGCGGATCGACCACGGTGCAGCCGCGAAACACCGCCTCCTCCCGCGCCTCCGGCGAAATCCAGAGCGCGGGGAGGCCAAACGCCGGCTCGGTCGTGTTCTCGCCCGGCAAATCCGGCCGGCCGCCCTTGGGGTCCATGGCGAGCAGCGCCTGCAAGCGCAACTCGCCGTGCCCGGCCTCGATTTCCTTGATGCGGATGGCGTAGCCCTCGGCCGGCAGCTGCATATTGTCCTGGATGCGCACGGGCGGCAGCACGAAGCCCATCTCGCTGGCGATGGTGCGGCGCATCGCCTTGATCTGCTCGGTCAGACGCGGCTGCTCGCCGCTGGCCAGCGCCAGCAACCCATAGCCGAGTTCGAGCCGGATGAGATCGATGCGCAGCGCCTCGCTGATCGGCGGCTCGGGCGGCAATTTCGGCGGATCGGTCGCGCGCGCCGGGATCATTCCCAGGGGATGGCGATGGCGCAGCCACGCCGCCCCCCCCGCCAGACCGGCCAGGCCGAGAAAGGGCAAGGCCGGCAGGCCGGGCATCAGCGCCAGCACGCTGGCCGCCCCGGCGGCGAGCGCGAGCGGCTTCGGCCGCCCGCCGATCTCGCCCAACAGCGCGACATCGGCCTTGCCCTCCATGCCGCCCTTGGTCACCACGATGCCGGCCGCGGTCGAGACCAGGAGCGCCGGGATCTGCGCCACCAGCCCGTCGCCCACGGTGAGCATGGTGAAGGTTGCCGCGGCATCGGCGAACGGCATGCCATGGCGCACCAGGCCGATGGTGAGCCCGCCCAAGATGTTGATCGCGGTGATGATCAGCGCCGCGATCGCATCGCCGCGCACAAAACGCGCCGCGCCATCCATCGCGCCGTAAAACCCGCTCTCCGCCTCCAGATCGCGCCGCCGCAGCCGCGCCGTCTTGTCATCGATCATGCCCGAGGAAAGATCGGCATCGATCGCCATCTGCTTGCCCGGCATGGCATCGAGGCTGAAGCGGGCGGAAACCTCGGCGATACGGCCCGAGCCCTTGGTGATGACCATGAAGTTCACCACCAGCAAAATGGCGAACAGGATCAGCCCGATCACCACATCGCCGCCCATCAGAAAGCCGCCGAACGCCGCCACCACATGCCCCGCCGCGAGCGGGCCCTCATTGCCGTGCGAGAGAATGAGCCGCGTGGTCGCCACCTCAAGCGCCAGGCGCAGCAGCGTGGTGAGCAGCAGCATGGTCGGAAAACTGCTGAAATCGAGCGGTTTTTCGAGAAACAGCGCGACCATGAGAACGAGGATCGAGGCGGTGATGGAAAGCGACAGGCCGATATCGAGCACGAAGGGCGGCAGCGGCAGCACCAGCACCGACAGCAGCGCCACCACGCCGAGCGCCAACCCGATATCGCTACCCGGAATATAGAATTTCAGACGCGCTCCGAGCGTCTGTAGCCAGGGCCCGGCCTTGACCGCGGCATCGCTCATGCGGCTCTCAGGCGGCCTCGACCGACGCCAGGTTGCCGGCGGGCGGCGGCACCGCGAGACCCCGCGCGGCGTAGTCGCGCAGCTTGTTGCGCAGCGCGCGGATGGAGATGCCGAGAATGATCGCGGCGTGCGTGCGATTGCCAAGGGTATGGCCGAGCGTTTCGAGAATCAGGTCGCGCTCGACCTCCTCCACCGTGCGCCCGACCAGCGCCGCAACACCCCCGCCCGCCCCCGTGTTGCCAATAGGCGGCGCGCTCCCCACAGGCGCCGTGGCGGGCATGGGGGTCGCCGGGAGCAGGTTCCGCGGGGTCGCCGAGAGTTCGATCGCGTCGGCGCCAATCTCCTCGCCCTCGGCGAGCAGCACGGCGCGGTGCAGAATGTTCTCAAGCTCGCGAACATTGCCGCGCCAGGGATGCGCCTGGAGCAGCGCGAGCGCGGCGGGCGCAAGCGGGCGCGGCGGCAACCCGTTCACCTCGGCGAAGCGGCGCGCGAAATGGGCGGCAAGTGCTGCGATATCGCCGGGACGCTCGCGCAGGGGCGGGATCCGAAGGTTCACGACGTTGAGGCGAAAATAGAGATCCTCGCGGAACCGCCCGGCCGCGACTTCCCCCGGCAGATCGCGGTTGGTGGTGGCAAGGATGCGCGCATTCACCTTCACCGGCCCGGCGCCGCCAAGCCGGTCGATCTCGCGCTCCTGCAGCGCGCGCAACAGCTTCGCCTGCAAGCGAATATCCATTTCGCTGATTTCATCGAGTAGCAGCGTGCCGCCATCGGCGGCCTCGAATTTCCCCACGCGGCGCGCGATGGCCCCCGAAAACGCGCCTTTTTCATGGCCGAACATTTCAGATTCGAGGAGGTTCTCCGGGATCGCGGCGCAATTCATGGCAATGAAGGGCCCATGCGCGCGGCGTGAGCGGCGATGGATATGGCGGGCCAGAATCTCCTTGCCGGTGCCCGATTCGCCGCAGATCAGCACCGAAGCCTCGGCGCGCGCCACCTGCTCGGCGCGGCGGATGGCGGCGAGCATCGCCGGATCATGGGCCACCATCGCGTGGCTCTCGCCCGCCGCCGCCTCGAGGATCGCCGCGATCAGATCGGCATCCGGCGGCAGCGGCAGAAATTCCCGCGCCCCGGCGCGGATGGAAGCGGCCGCCGCCTCGGCGTCATGACCGACACCGCACGCCACCACCGGCACCAGGATGCGCTCGGCGAACATCGCGCGGATCAGCGCCGCAATGTCATGGGTGATATCGCAGAGCACGAGATCGACGCGGGCATCGGCGCGCAACCGCACCAGCCCCTGCGCGATATCGTCGGCCTGATCGAGCCGCGCGCCGCGCGCGATGGCGATGCGGGCGGCCTGCCCGAGTTCGGCGGCCAGTGAGCCGATGATCAGCACCTGCATCGCCCGCGCCCCTCAAACCACCCGATCGGCCTTGACGATTTCGGTCATCGTGACGCCGAGCCGGTTGTCATCCACCATCACCACCTCGCCGCGCGCCACCAAGCGGTTATTGACATAGATGTCGATCGCCTCGCCGAGTTTGCGGTCAAGCTCGACGACGGCGCCACGGCCGAGCTTGAGCAGTTGGTTCACCTGCATCGTCGCCTTGCCGAGGACGGCGATCACCGTGACCGGGATGTCATAGACCGCTTCGAGGTCACGGACGCCGCGCGGCGTCGTCGCGTCACCGCCATCGAGGGCGGCGCCGGCCTCGATAAAATCGGGTTCATTCGGCATCGGCCATCTCCTCACCGGCAGGAATGTCCATTGCCAGCCCGAAGCGCTGCCACACTTCGTCAAGCCGGCGCCGGAGAGCCGCGCCGTCACGCACCAGACGGCCCTCCTTCCAGGTGATCGTCACATCGCTCGCCGCCATCCCACTCTCCGGCTCGATCCGCACGCGCCGTGCGAGCAGCGGATCAAGCCGCGCGAGTTCCGCGGTCACGGCGGCCGCGCTGCCCGGCGCGACATGGATCGCGATTTCGGGCTCAAGCGCCATCGGCGGCAGGATTTCGCGGATCAGCCGGGTGATCTCGGCGGCCCCGTGGCGGCGCACGAGGTCGGGCAGCACCACGGCGAGCGAGGCGGTCAGCATTGCCGCCTGGGCCTGGGCGAGCGCGTCGGCGCGCCCGATCGCGGCCGTGCGCGCCTCGGCGAGCGCCGTGCGGATGGCCGCGACCGCGCCATCAAGCGCGACCTCGCGCGCCCCGATCGCCGCCGCGCGTCCCGCCGCCATCCCCTCGGCATAGCCGCGCTCGCGCGCCTGCGCGATGTCGTCCTCGGATAATAGCGGCGCGATAATTTCGGGCTCGGCGTTCTCGTCGGAGTCCGCGGGAGCGGCCTCGGGCGCGTCGAAATCCTCGATGAACATCATCGGCGCCTTGGCGCGCGCGCGCGTTTGCGCGGTTTCGCCGGCGTTCAATAGACCAACTCCTCATCCTTGCCTTCGCCGATCTCGATCTGGCCCTGTGCGGCGAGTTCCTTGGCAACCAGCACGATCGCGCCCTGCGCCTCATCGACATCGCGCAGCTTGACCGGACCGAGCACATCGATTTCCTCGCGCAGCAATCGCCCGGCGCGCTCGGACATATTGCCGAGGAAAAGCTCGCGCAGTGTCTCGGAGGCGCCCTTGAGGGCGATCGGGAGCTTGTCCTTCTCGATCGCGCGCAGCAATGTCTGGACCGCGATCGGCGTCAGGCGCTGCAGATCCTCGAAGGTGAACATCAGCGCCTTGATACGCTCGGCCGATTCGCGGTTACGCTCCTCCAGCGCGGCAAGGAAGCGCGATTCGCTCTGGCGGTCGAGGTTGTTGAAGATCTCCGCCATCATCTCGTGCGAGTCGCGCCGCGTGCTGCGCGCGAGATTAGACATGAATTCGGCGCGCAGCGTGCGCTCCACACCCTCGAGCACTTCCTTCTGCACGCTCTCCATGCGCAACATGCGCATCACCACTTCCATGGCGAAGGATTCCGGCAGCAGCGCCAGCACGCGCGCCGCGTGCTCGGGCTTCACCTTGGAGAGAACCACGGCAACCGTCTGCGGGTATTCGTTCTTGAGATAATTGGCGAGCACCGCCTCGTTGACGTTGCCGAGCTTGTCCCACATCGTCCGCCCGGCGGGGCCACGGATTTCTTCCATGATCTGCTGTGCGCGATCGCGCGGCAGGGCGCGCTGGAGCAGCCGCTCGGTGCTCTCGAAGCTGCCGACGATATTGCCGGTGCCGCCGAGGCTGTCGGAAAAATCACTGCACAACCGTTCGACGAGATCGGCGCGCACCGAGCCGAGCTGCGCCATCGCCGCGGAAATTTCACGGATCTCGTCCTCGTGCATCAGCGCGAAGAGACGTCCGCTCTGCTCCTCGCCGAGCGCCAGCATCAGAATCGCCGCCTTCTGCGCCCCGTTCAGCCCGCGCTGTTCTTCAAGTTTCGCCACGTCTCACGCCCGCTCCTGCGCCATCCAGCCACGCATGATCGCAACCGACTCCTCGGGATGTTTTTCGACCAGGTCCGAGATCTTGCGAATTGCCGAGGCCCGCAACTGGCCCTCGATATTGGCCAGCGTGGTCATCCGCTCATCGATCAGCAGCGGCACGTTGCCAGAACCGGCCAGCGCCGCCGCGTCCTCGCTGCCGGCCAGCACCGGGCCGGCCGCCGCATCCTCGCCGGCTTCCACCCCGCCCGTGAGCGCCGGCGCGCCGAGCGTCGTCAGCCGCAACACCATCGGGCGCAGCACCACCAGCAGCGCCAGCACGCCGATCACCCCGAAAAGCAGAATTTCCGCGAGATGGATCACGTCGGCGCGCTCAAGATTGAGCCCAAGCGGTCCGGTCGCGGCGAGCGCCGCCGGATCCTGCTGGGCAAAACGCATGCTCACCACCTGCACCGTATCGCCGCGCTTCTCATCGAAGCCGATCGCGCTTTTCACCAGGGCGCTGATATGCGCGATTTCCTCGGGGCCGCGCTCATGCCACTCGATCTTGCCGTTCGCTCCAGGCGCGTTCACGCCATCGACCATGACGGCGATGCTGATGCGCTGGATCTGCGGCGCGTCATGCACCAGGGTGCGAACGGTCTTGCTGATTTCGTAGTTGGTGGTGTCCTCCTGGCGGGCTTCCTGGTTGGTCGTGTTGGAGGGATTGTTGTCGGGATTGGGCAGATTGTTCTGCACTGAAACATTGTTCGCGGCATCGGCGGATTTCGAATTGTCCGAGACGCTCTGCTGGCTCCGCACCACCTGCCCGTCGGGGTCATATTTCTCCTCGGTCTGATGCAACTGGTCGAAATTCATCTGCACCGAGGTTTCCGCCCGCACATGGCCGAAGCCAACACTTTGTTCCAGCATCTCCTCGACCGCGCGCGACAGGCGAAGCTCGGTGGCGCGGCGCAGTTCCTCGGCGGTCATCGCGGCGCCGCTATCGCCGACCGGCTCGCCAGCGCGGGCGAGGAGATTGCCCCGGCTATCGACAATGGCGATGTTCTCCGGCTTCAATCCGGGCACCGCCGCGGCGATGAGATTGAGAACCGCCTGCACCTCGTCGCGGTCCATCCGGGCCGCCCCGGCCATGGTCAGCAGCACGCTGGCCTGCGCCGCCTGGGGCTCGCGCGCAAAGGGTTCGCGCCGCGGCAGCACGAGATGCACGCGGGCAGCGCGCACGCCGTGGATGGCGCGAATGGTGCGCGCGAGCTCGCCCTCAAGCGCGCGGGTCTGGTCGATCGCGAGCTGGAACTGATTGGCGGTCAGGGTATCGGAGCGGTCAAAAATCTCGTAGCCGACCGAGCCCCCGCTCGGCAGCCCGTCCTTGGCGAGCAGCAAACGCGCCTTCGCCACCTGATCGATGGGCACGAGGATCTCGGCGCCGTCATGGCCGAGCTGATGGGCGATGTGCGCGCGCTCGAGCTGCTCGATCATCTGCGCCGATTCGCGCGTATCGAGATCGCCGTAGAGCAGCGCCATGCGCTGATCGCCGCCGCGCAGCGCCAGCACCGCGAGCAGGCCGAGCGTGCCGATCGCCACCGCCGCCATCATCGCCAGACGCAACGGCCCGAGTGCCTTGAGCCCCTCCAGCAGTGCCCGCATCACCGCCCCCCCGCGTCCCCGGCCCGCCTCATGCGCCACCCGCTCCTGCCGCTTGGCCTTTTGCCATGCGGCAGAGTTTGCCGGGCGGCGATTACCGGGGCGTTAACGGGGGCGGTAGATTTTGCCGGGTGATCGGGGCGGCGTTGGCCGCGGCGCTCTCCCAGACGATCCGCCCGGCGGCGCCGCAGGCGTGGCAGACCGGCTGCCAAGCTGGCGCGGGCGCGCCGCAGGCGGCGCAATGCCAGGCGGGATCGGGATCGGCCGCCGCCGCCCCACGCAGTGCCGCCTGCACCGCCGCGGCGCGCGCCGCGGCGTCCTCGCCGGCCTCTTCGGCGGCGGCCTCCTGCTCGGCGATCTCGGTGAGTAGGAGAAAAACCCGACGCTGGTGGAGGCGCTGCCGCGCCGCCTCGGCGTGATGCCGCGCCTGGCCGACCAAGCCGGCATCGAGCGCGGTGCGGGCGAGCAGCAGGTGGCTCTCGGGATCATCGGCGCGGCCGCTGACCAGCAGCTGGGCCGCGCGATGGCGCGCCATGGGATCGCTGAGCAGCGCCAGCGCAAAGGCGGCGAGGTCGGGATGCGGGTTGGCCGTCCAGGCGGCGCGGAGAATTTTCTGCGCCGCGCGGGCCGACCCGGCGGCACGCAGCCGGCCGGCATAGGCGAGGGCGGCGGCGGTCAGGCGCGGGTCTTCCCGCCAGGCGCGACGGGCGAGACGGCGTGCCGCGGCGGGATCGACCTCGGTCGCGGCGGCGGCGGCGGCAAAGACCGCGCGCGGCGCCTCGGGCCCGGCGAGCGCCAGCGCCTCCCGCCAGGCGCCGCTCCGCACCGCCATCGCCAGGCGCTCGCGGCGCAGCCAGAGCGCGCCGGGAAAGCTCGCCTCGGCGCGGCGGGCAAGCGTTGCCGCCGCCGGCCAGTCCTGCCGCGCCACCGCCTGCTGAAAAAGGCCGCGCAGACCGAGGAAGCTCGCCTCGGGCAACCCGGCCAGGGCCCCGAACAGGGCCGCCGCATCCTCTTCCTGCCCGGCCTGGCGCGCCGCCTGCGCGGCGAGGAGCAGGGTCTGCGGGGTGTCACCCAGAAAACGCCGCGTCCGCCCGCTTTCATGCCGCGCGAGCGCGCTGTCGCCAGCGGCCAATGCCACCAGCGCGCGGACCACGGCACGATCGCCGCGCCGCCGCCGCCATCCCGCCCGCCAGCGCCGCCAGCGCCGCGGCAGCGTCAGCAGCCCGATCGCCACCCGCAGCACCAGATACGCCACCACCACCCCGGCGAGGAACAGCGCGAGCGCCATCGTCCCCGAGGTCTCGACGACGATATCGCCAAACGCCAGCGTCGCGCGCGCCGGCAGATGCAGCGCGGCGAAGGTCAGCCCGGCGATGATCGCGACGGCAAGAAGAAAAAAGAAAACCCGCCGCATCAGCTTGCCCGCGCGAGGGCGGCGAGCGCCTGACGGGCCGCGACGAGCGCCGTGGCCTGGCTTTTCCAGGGCGCGAGCGCGGCTGCCGCCGGCCCCTCGATCGGTGCCAGCGCGGCCAACGCGCCATCGAGATCGCCGGCATCGAGGGCCGCCTCGGCGCGCGCGAGGCGGGCCGCGAGCGGGTCGCCGAGCAGCACCTGATCGCCCCGGCGGATGGTGAGCAGGGCGCCGAGGAAATCGCCGAGCCGGGCGCCGAGCGAAGGGGCGAGGGCCGCGCGCGCGGCGGCCGCGGCGGCGGGGAAATCGTGTCGCAAGGCGGCCTCGGTCGGCGGCGGCGTCGTCGCGAAACGCGCGAGCGCGGCGGGCGCGCCGGGCAGCTCGCCGAGCGGACGGCCGGCGGCGAGGTCAAGCTCGGCTTCGTGCAGGCGAGCGAGAAGCTGGGCGCGACCCGAGAGGGCGGCCAGTTGCTCCGCGACCGCGCCGCTATGCTGCGTCAGCGCCTCGAGCCGCGCCTCATCCTGGGCGAGCCGCGCGGCAAGGTCCGCGGCGGCGCTGTCTTGTTGCGGCGCCGCCTCGAGCCGCGCCAGCCGCGCCGCGAGCCCATCGAGGCGCGCCGCCAGGGGCGCGAGAGCGGCCGGGGCGCTTGAAGTTTTTTCCGCGTTTTCAAGCGCCTGCACCCGGTTTCCCAGCGCGTCGAGCTGGCTCGCGAGAGCAGCGATCGCACGCCCCTGGCGCGCCACGACCGCAGGGTCGAGCGCCGCCGCCGGCACGAGCGGCGCCACCCGGAGCGTGACCCAGGCGTAGCCCGCGCCAAGGACCAGAAGGGAGAGGACAAACGCGAACAGATAGGGCCACGGATTGCGCCGCCGCGCCGCCCCGCGCGGGGCCGGCGGCAGGGCCGCGGCGGGCGCGGCCTCGGGGGTCTCGGGTTCGTTCGGCGCGGGCGCGACATCCGCGGGCGGCGGCGTGGTCTGGGGAGAAATGTCGGGATCGGTCATGGCAGCAACGCGAGCAGCGCCTCCTGGTTGGGCTGGCCGGCCACGCGCACCTCCCGCCAGGGAAGCGCCGCGAGGGAAGCGGCGGCAGGGGCGCCGATCGCCAGCGCCGCGACCCCGCCGAGCCGGGGAGCAAGCCCCGCCGAGGCGGCCAGGGCGCTGAAGGCCCGCGCGGTCTCGGCCGAAAAGAACAGCGCGGCGCGCAGGCTTGTGCCGTGCAAGGCCCGCCGCGCCGCATCGGGCAGTGTCGTGACCCGGGCGGCATCATAGACCTCGGCGCAGATCACGCGGAAACCATCCGCCGCGAGCGCCGCGGCGAGCCGCGCGCCCCGCCCGCGCCCGAGCGCGAGCAGCAGCGGCGCGCCTCTGCGATCGCAGAGGCGCCCGGCGAGCAAGGCCAGGGCCGCGGCATCGCCAGCGGCACTCCATACCTCGGCATGGCCGGCGGCGCGGGCGCGGGCGGCGGTGGCATCGCCGACCGCCAACAGGCGCAGGGAGCGATGGCTGGCGGGCAGGTAATCGACGGCGTGGCCGCTCGCCACCAGCACCGCCTGGACGGCGCCGGGCGGCGGCAAGCGGACAGTTTTTGGGGTAATCTCGAGCAGCGGCGCGAGCACCGGGTGATAGCCTCGCGCGTCGAGCCGGGCGGCGGTGTCCGCCGCTTCGGGCAGCGGCCGGGTCACCAGCACCCCGCGCGCCCGTTCCCCGCCGGGGCCTGGCTCAGGCGAAGAGGGGGTCTCAGACAAAAATATCTGCCGGGCTGTCGGCCAGCAGGCTCTCGCCGAGCGCCGTGCCCAGCGCCGCCGCCTCGCCCGCGCCACCGCATAGACGGCGCTTGAGCAAAAACGAGCCATCGGCGCGCGCCACCAGCCCGGTGAGATGCAGCTCCCCCCCCGGCAGCAGCCGCGCGTAGCCGCCGATCGGGGTGCGGCAGGAGCCATCGAGCCGCGCCAGGAGCGCCCGCTCGGCGGTCGCGACCGCCTTGGCCTCGGGGTCTTCGATCCCGGCCAGCAGATCACGCAGCTCGGTATCGTCGGCGCGCACGGTCACCCCGATGATGCCCTGCCCGGCCGCCGGCACCATGGTCTCGGGCTCAAGCACCACCGCCGCGGCGTCCGCCAGCCCCAGCCGGCGCAATCCGGCGAAGGCGAGCAGGCTCGCATCACACGCCCCGGCGGCGAGTTTCGCCAGCCGCGACTGGACATTGCCGCGCAGCGTCGCGATCCGCAGATCGGGCCGCGCGTGCAGGAGCTGCGCCTGGCGCCGCACCGAGGAGGTGCCGATGACCGCCCCCCGGGGCAGGGCGGCGAAAGGCTGCGCGGGGTCGGCGCGCGGGCAGGTCGGGCCGAGGATCAGCGCATCGCGCGCGTCCTCGCGCCGGAGCGTGCAGGCGAGCACGATCCCCGGCGGCAGGGTGGTTTCGAGATCCTTGAGGCTGTGGACGGCGAAATCGACGCGGCCAGCGGCCAGCGCCTCGTGGATCTCCTTGGCGAACAGCCCCTTGCCGCCGATATCGGCGAGGCGGCGATCCTGCACCGCATCGCCGGTGGTGCGGATGGCGTGTTCCTCGAACACGTCCATGCTGCGCAGCACCGGACAGAAATGCCGCAAAAGCGCGAGAAAGCCGCGGGTCTGGGCGAGCGCGAGCGGCGAGGCGCGGGTGCCGACGCGGAGCGGCAGATCGCGCGCGTGCGGCTTGACGCGCGGGTGATGCGGGGCGCTATGAAGCGGGGCGCCATCCAAAGGGGCGAGGTCCATGCGGCTCACCTAATGCGATGCGCTCGGAAAGGAAAGATGCCTCGATGCAGACCGCTCACCCGGCAGCGTCCGGCGCCGGCCCGGTGCTCGGGATCGAAACCTCGTGCGATGAAACCGCGGTCGCGGTGCTCGATGGCGCCGGACGGGTGCTGGCCGAGCGGCTCCGCACCCAACTCACCGAGCATGCCCGGTTCGGCGGCGTGGTGCCCGAGATCGCGGCCCGCGCCCATCTCGTCTATCTGCCGGAGATGGCACGCGCGGCGCTCGCCGAAGCGGGCATGGCGCCGGGCGATCTCGCCGCCATCGCCGCGACCAGCGGGCCGGGGCTGATCGGCGGGCTGATCGTCGGCGCGAGCTTCGCCAAGGGCCTGGCGCTCGCGCTTAAAAAACCCTTCATCGCGATCAACCATCTGGAAGCGCACGCGCTGACCGCGCGCCTGCCCGGCCTCGCCGCGGGGGGCGTGGCGTTTCCCTATCTCCTGCTCCTGGTCTCGGGCGGGCACTGCCAGTTCGTCGCCGTCGAGGGGCTCGGGCGCTATCGCCGGCTCGGCGAGACGCTGGACGACGCGGTCGGCGAGGCCTTCGACAAGGTGGCGAAGCTGCTCGGCCTGCCCTGGCCCGGCGGGCCGGCTCTGGAGCGCCTCGCGGCGTTGGGGGACGCCAGGCGCTACGCCCTGCCCCGCCCGATGCGCGGCCGGGCGGGCTGCGATTTCAGCTTCTCGGGGCTGAAGACCGCCGTCGCCCTGTTGCTCCGCGACGCCGCCCCGGGCCCGCTGGCGCCGGCGCACGCGGCTGATATCGCCGCGAGTTTTCAGCTTGCGGTGGTGGAGGTGCTCGCCGATCGCACGCGGAACGCGCTCGCTCTGTTCGCCCAAAGCCATCCAGCCGGTACAAGCCTGGTGATCGCCGGGGGGGTCGCGGCCAATCGCGCGATCCGCGAGGCGCTGGCCGCCAGTGCCGCCGCCACCGGGTTTCGCCTGATCGCCCCGCCGCTCCGGCTGTGCACCGATAACGCGGTGATGGTCGCCTGGGCGGGGATCGAGCGGCTCCGCGCCGGCCAGAGCGATCCGTTCGATCACCCGCCGCGCCCGCGCTGGCCGCTCGATGCGCCCGATATGGCGCTGGCGTGAACTATCGCCACGCCTTTCATGCCGGCAATTTCGCCGATTGCATGAAGCACGCGCTGTTGCGGGCGGCGCTGGCCGCGCTGCAGCGTAAAGAGAAGCCGATTTTCGTGCTCGACAGCCATGCCGGGGCGGGAAGCTATGACCTCGGCGCCGCGGCGGCGCGGCGGGGTGGGGAGTGGCAGCACGGCATCGCCCTGCTGCAGGCCGGCGCGGCGCCGCCCGCTCTTGCTCCCTATCTCGACCTGGTGGCGCGGCTCGGGCTCTATCCCGGCTCGCCGCGCCTGATCCAGGCGATGCTGCGCCCGGGCGACCGGCTCGCCTGCTGCGAGCTGCATCCCG
>JAKCCP010000108.1 GCA_021841985.1 Pseudomonadota bacterium
CGATCTCCGCCGCATTGGTGAGCGTCGCATCGTGAAGTTCCACGCCGTCGTAATTACCGGCCGAAATCGTCCCGGCGTTAAACAGCGTGGCGCCAGCGGCGAGGTTGACGCCGGTTGCGAATGCGCCGCCACCGCCGAGGATCGTGCCTTCGTTGGTGACATTCCCCGCGCCCAGCACATTGACCGCGACATTGCCGGAGATCGTTGCCCCCCGCGCGTTCTCGACGGTGCCGCTGGTAAGCTGCAGGCCGCTTGCGATGCTGCCGTCATTCGCGAGCGTGCCGCTGCCGAGAACGACGCCGTCATGAGGCCCCGAAGCCGTGATGAGGCCGGAATTGGTGATGGCCCCGCCGGCGCCGAGGTCGATCGCGATCATATGTGAGCCGGTCGCGGCGATCGTGCCGGAATTGTCGATCGTGCCGCCCTGGCCGAGAAAAACCGCGGTGCTGCCGTTGGTGAGCGCGGTGGTGGCGAGCAGGATACCGGCGTTGTCGAGAGTACCGGCGGCACCGCTGATCGCAATATCGGCGAATCCCGAGATCGTTCCGCCAGCGCTATTGGTGATGGCGCCACCGTCATGGAAAACCAGGATCGGCGCAAGGGCGTTGGGGGCGGTGATCACGCCATCATTGATCCCCGTGACATCGCCGGCGGTATTACCGGCATAGACCGCGCTGGTGCCGGTGCTGGTGAGCGTCACGCCGGCGGCGACCGTGAGGGTTGCGCCGCTGGCCAGAATTTCCGGCGCGCTGACCGTGGTCGAGGTGCTAATCGTCGCCGACATCGCTTAACCTTCCCCGCTGGGCGGAGCCACCCAGGGATTTTTCCGCGCCCGATAATTTTGTCGCCCCGTAGGGAAGGGCCGTGCCAGGCCTTCCTCGGGAGCATTTCAATCAGACCAACAGGCTGCCATCATGCATGCAACTCGTGAATGATAGTCCTTGTCGTGGGGACTCCGTCAAACATTTTCCCCACACGCGTGGCGGGCAAGGCTCAAGGATGCCAGACGATGCGCTCGGGCGGGGCCGTGTTGGGGTCGAGCCGGCGCCAGGCCCCATTGGGCATGCTTTCCCCCGTGAGGGCCAGGATGAAACCCCAATGCGCCACCACCAGCGTGTCCGACCAGTCCGGCAGCGCCGCCATCTCGGCGCGGAAACGCGCGGCGCGGCCGGTGATCTGCTCGTGGTTCTCCTCCATCGCCGGCCACCAGATTTCCTCGAGCGCGGAAAAATCATGCCCCGGCCAGGTGCGCTGGAGTTCGGAGGCCGGGGTGCCGACATCGCAGGCGAAGGCGAAGCGCTCGCGCACCAGGGGGTTGACGGTCACTTTCACCCCAAGCCGCGCCGCAATCGGGGCGGCGGTTTGCAGGGCGCGGGTGTAGGGCGAGACGATGATCCGCGTGATCGCCTGGCCGGCGAGCGCGAGCGCCGCCGCCTCGGCCTGTTGGTGGCCGAGCGGCGTGAGGGGCGCGTCGCGAATGCCGGGATCGCGGCGGGTTGCGGTGAAATGCAGGTTGAATAGACTTTGGCCGTGGCGGAGCAGGATCATGCCCGGCGTCTTAGCCCCCGAGCGCGAGAAAACCCACCAGCCGCTCGGCCTCGGCCGTGATCGGATCAGCGATCGCCGCGGCGCGCGCCGCGCCCTGGCGGAGCACCGCGTCGATCGCCGCGGGATCGGCGAGCAGGCGGCGGGTTTCGGCGGCGATCGGGGCGAGATGCGCGACCAGGAGTTCGGCCAACGCCTCCTTGAACGCGCCGAAGCCTTTTCCCCCATGTTCGGCGAGCACGGTCTCGGGCGGCAGGTCGGCGAGTGCCGCGTAGATGCCGACGAGATTGCGCGCCTCCGGCCGGCCTTCCAGCCCGGCGGGCTCGGAGGGCAGGGGATGGGGGTCGGTCTTGGCGCGGCGGATTTTCAGCGCGACGGTATCGGCGTCATCGGTGAGATTGATGCGCGACTGATCGGAGGGGTCCGATTTCGACATTTTCTTCGCCCCGTCGCGCAGGCTCATGACGCGAGCCGCCGGGCCCATGATCAGCGGCTCGATCGGGGGGAAAAAATCGACGTCGTAATCGTGATTGAATTTCTGCGCGATGTCGTTGGCGAATTCGAGATGCTGCTTCTGGTCATCGCCGACCGGCACGCGCGTCGCGTGGTAGGCGAGAATATCGGCGGCCATCAGGCTGGGATAGACATAGAGGCCGGCGGAAGCATTCTCGCGATCCTTGCCCGCCTTGTCCTTGAACTGGGTCATCCGGTTGAGCCAGCCGAGGCGGGCGACGCAATTGAAAATCCAGGCGAGCTGCGCGTGCGCCCGCACCGCCGATTGCGGGAACAGGATCTGGCCCGCGGGGTCGATGCCGCAGGCGATCAGGCTGGCCGCCATTTCACGGGTCTGCGCCGCCAATTGGCGCGGTTCCTGCCAGACCGTGATGGCGTGCAGATCGACGACGCAGAAAATGCACTCATGGTCGTCCTGGAGGCGCACCCAGTTGCGGATGGCACCAAGGTAATTGCCAAGCGTCGGCACGCCGGAGGGCTGGATGCCGGAAAAAACCCGTCGATGCGCGCGATGGTCGGTCATGGCCGCTCTTTTCCGGTCTCTTGCCGAAGCGGTCAACCCGAATTACGCCTTACACGCCCATATCAGGGCGAGGGAGGAAGAAATCGCAGAGGCGCGCTTCGCGGGGCAGACCGCGATCATCACCGGGGGAGCCGCGGGCATCGGGCTGGCGGCGGCGCGGCGCCTGACGGCCGAGGGAGCCCGCGTCAGCCTCTGGGACATGGATCAGGCGGCACTGGTCAAGGCGCGCGCCGCCCTTGGCCCGGCAACCGATCTCCAATGCCTCAACGTCGCCGAGGCCGAGGCCGTCGGGCAGGCCGCTTCCGCGGCGCATCAGGCGCTCGGGCGCATCGACATCCTGATCGCCAGCGCCGGCATTTCCGGGCCCAACGCGCCCACCTGGGAGTATCCGCTGGATGCCTGGCAGCGCGTGTTCGATGTCAATATCCATGGGGTTTTCCATTGCTGCCGCGCCGTCGTGCCGACCATGCGGGCGCAGAATTATGGCCGCATCGTCCATATCGCCTCGATCGCCGGCAAGGAGGGCAATCCCAACGCCGCGGCCTATTCCGCCTCCAAGGCGGCGGTGATCGGGCTCACCAAATCGCTCGGCAAGGAGCTGGCGACCACCGGTATCCGGGTGAACTGTATCACCCCGGCCGCGGTGCGCACCGCGATCTTCGATCAGATGACCGAGGAACACATCAACTACATGCTCTCGAAAATCCCGCTCGGCCGCTTCGGCCAGGTCGAGGAGATCGCCGCGCTGATCGCCTGGCTGGCCTCGCGGGAGGCGAGTTTTTCGACCGGCGCGGTCTTCGACATCTCGGGTGGCCGCGCGACCTATTAGAAGGCCAAGATTCCTAGAAGGCGAGGGCGCCGTCCTTGCTCGGCTCCAGGCGCAGCGTTATTTTTATTCGATAAATTCTTCCGCCCTAATGGCAAAAGCCCGTCAATCGGTGAGCGCCACCGGGCTGAACGGTGCCTCATCGGGGGGGCCGGGCGCGAAGAGCCAGACCGGCGGCCCGGCCGCGGGCAAGGCGATGAACGACGAGGTGACGGTGCCGAACCCGCCTTGCGGGGTGATGTTGAACTGGCTTTCCACCGCGCCCGAGCGGTCGGCGAGGATTTTCCGCCAACTCTCCCACTGATCGGGCGGCGCGGGCGGCGGGGCGGCTTCGAGGCGCGGCAGATGGCGGGCGACGCGTGGGCTGGTCGCGTCGTTGGGGTCGCGCGCCGTCACCATCGACAGCCTGGGCGGCAAAGGCTGCGCCTGCGGTGTGCCGGTGGCGAGGCCGCGAACGAAATAGGCCCCCGTGCGATCGGCGATGACCATGTTGAAGCGCCGCCATTCTCCCGCGTCGAGCCGGGTGAGGGCCTCGGCGGCGGCGGCGGCGCTCGGTTCGGCAAGCGCGATCAGCGGCAATTCGCCGCGGCTGCGCTTCCCGAGTTTCGGCCCCAGGCTGCCCTGGCGGTTGAGCACCGCGGCGACGACGCCAGCGTGGTTGAGGGCGAGCCAAGTGCCGCCGGCGAGATGATCGCGCCCGCCGATCACACCAGGATGATCGGGCCAATGCGCGCCCGGCCCATCCCAGCCACGGTCGAGCATTTCATCACGATTGGCGGCGATCAGCAGCGGCCAATCATGGCCCGGTCGGTGCAGGACGACGAGGGTGCACATCCTTTAGCCTCCTTGCGGCACGGCCGTGCCGAAAACCCGCGCGAAGACGGTATCGAGAGTGCGCAAATGAAGATGCGGGTCCATCGCGGCATCGAGGATTGCGGCACTCACCCTGCCGGCGATTTCGGGATCGGCCTCGAGATGGGCGCGAAAGCTCTTTTCGCCCGGCGTGCCAAGCGTTTCCCAGGTCGCCATGGCGTTGCGCTGCACCACCGCATACGCCGCCTCGCGCGACAGTCCGGCGCGGGTGAGCGCCAGCAACACTTCCCCGCTATGCACGACGCCGCCCAGGGCTTCGAGATTGGCGCGCATCCGGTCGGGATGGATGACGAGTTTTTCCATCATGCCCGCGAGCCGGCTCAGGGCGAAATCGAGCGCGATCGTGGCGTCCGGGGCGATTACCCGCTCGACGGCGGAATGGCTGATATCGCGCTCGTGCCAGAGCGCCACGTTTTCCAGCGCCGGCAGGGCATAGCCGCGCACCAGGCGGGCGAGGCCGGTGAGGTTCTCGCTCAGCACCGGGTTGCGCTTGTGCGGCATCGCCGAGGAGCCTTTCTGGCCGGGATGGAAGAATTCCTCGGCCTCGCGCACCTCGCTCCGCTGGAGATGCCGCACCTCGATCGCCAGCCGCTCGATGCCGCAGGCGACCATTGCGAGGGCGCAGAAATAGGCGGCGTGGCGATCGCGCGGGATGATCTGGGTCGAAACCGGCTCGACCGCGAGGCCGAGCTTTTCCGCGACATACACCTCGACGCGGGGATCGACATGGGCATAGGTGCCGACCGCGCCTGAAATCGCGCAGGTGGCGATTTCGGCCCGCGCCGCTTCCACGCGCGCCCGGTTGCGGGCGAACTCGGCATAGTGGCCGGCGAGTTTGAGGCCGAAGCTAGTGGGCTCGGCGTGGATGCCGTGGCTGCGGCCGATGGTGAGGGTGGTTTTGTGCTCGAAGGCGCGGCGCTTGAGCGCGGCCATCACCGCATCCAGCCCAACGAGCAGGAGATCGGTGGCGCGCGCGAGCTGGACCGCGAGGCAGGTATCGAGCACATCGGACGAGGTCATGCCGAGGTGAAGGAACCGCGCCTCCGGCCCGATCGCCTCGGAAAGCCAGGTGAGAAAGGCGATGACGTCGTGGCGCGTCTCCTGCTCGATCGCTGCGATGCGCGCGAGATCGGCCGGCCCAATGGCGGCCAAGCGGGGCGCGCCTTTGGCGCGGATGGCGCGCGCCGCCTCGGGGGGAATATCGCCACAATCGGCCATCGCCTCGGCGGCGAGCGCCTCGATCTCGAACCAGATGCGATAGCGGTTTTCGGCCGACCAGATGGCAGCCATCTCGGGGCGCGTGTAGCGGGGCACCATGCCTTCGAGCTATCCCTGAAATGCGGTTATCGGGGGCATGGTTCGCAGCTACAGGCCGACGGCCGCCCTGACAACCCCGCTTCCCCGCAACCCTGGACCCCACTGATGACCTGGACCGCGCTTGGCCCGCAACTCCTCGCCCTCGCCCAGGTGGTGCTGATCGACCTCGCGCTCGCCGCCGACAATGCCGTCGTGGTCGGGCTCGCGGTGAGCGGGCTGGCGGAGGCCGACCGGCGGCGTGCCTTGCTGCTCGGCACGCTGGCCGCCGCGGCGCTGCGCATGGTGGGCGGCGTCCTCGCCCTCCAGTTGCTCGCGATCATCGGCCTGGTGCTGGCCGGCGGGATATTGCTGCTATGGGTGGCGTGGAAAATGTATCGCGAACTCCGTGGTCGCGCCGCACCCCTCGGCCACGCCGCGCCACCGGCCAAGACGCTCGGCCAGGCGATGCTCCAGATCGCGCTCGCCGATATCTCGATGAGCCTCGATAACGTGCTGGCAGTGGCCGGAGTCGCGGAGAACCATCTCGGCGTGCTGGTGATCGGCCTTGCCCTGGGGGTGGTGCTGATGGCGGTGGCGGCGAGCCTGATCGCGCGGCTGCTTGAGCGGTATCGCTGGCTGGCCTGGGGCGGCTGGCTGATGGTGCTCTACGTGGCGCTCAAGATGATCGCCGAGGGCGCCGCCGACCTGCTCGCCGGGATGTCGCACGCCCCCTGAGAGTTTGCAAAAGCCGGCTTGCGCCAGCCGGCGCGGGTGGCGATGATCCGGCATCATCGGGAGGAAGCGGTATGGCGGTCACGATCGACTATTATGTCTCGCTGAACTCGCCCTGGACGCATTTCGGCGCGGCACGGCTGGGCGCGTTGGTGGCGCGGCATGGCGCGGGCCTGCGCATTTATCCCGTCGATTACGGGGCGATTTTCGCCGCCACGGGGGGGCTGCCGCTCGGCCAGCGGGCGCCGGCGCGCCAGGCCTATCGGATAATGGAGCTGAGCCGCTGGCGTGATGCGCTCGGCATCCCGATCCACCTCCGCCCGCGCCACTTCCCCGCCAACGAGACGCTGGCCGCCCACGCCGTGATCGCGGCGCGGGAGACGCTGGGAAGCGGGCCGGCGATCGCGCTCGCCCATCGTGTGCTCAAGGCGCTGTGGGAGGAGGAGCGCGATACCGCCGACAAGGCAACCCTCGCCGCGCTGATCGCGGAGGTCGGGCTCGATGGCCAATCCCTGCTCGCGGCGGCGGAAGATCCGCGCTGGGCGGCGATGCGCGCGGCCGATACCGAGCGCGCGATCGCCCGGGGCGTGTTCGGCGCCCCGAGCTACGTGATCGGGGCGGAGATTTTCTGGGGCCAGGACCGGCTCGATTTCCTCGAGCGCCGCCTCTCGGCATGATCGGCCCGCTCGCGCCCGCGCAACTGCCGCAAGGGGTGCGAGGGCGTTTTGTTTCCGGCATCAACGGGCTCGATATCCACTACCTCGAGGCCGGGTTCGACCGACCCGGCCGGCCGCTCGCGCTCCTGCTGCACGGCTTTCCCGAACTCGCCTTTTCCTGGCGCAAAATCATGCCGGCTCTCGCCGCAGCCGGGTTTCACGTCATCGCCCCCGATCAACGCGGCTATGGCCGGACCACCGGCTGGGATAACGCCTATGACTGCGATCTCTCGCGGTTTGCCATGTTCAACCTGGCGCGCGATGCCATCGGGCTGATCGCCGCTTGCGACCATGACCACGCCGCCTGCGTGATCGGGCATGATTTCGGCGCCCCGCTCGCGGCCTGGTGCGCACTCCTGCGCCCCGATCTGTTTCGCGCGCTCGTGCTGATGAGCGCGCCTTTTCCCGGCCCGCCCGCGCTCTCCCGATCCCGTGGCGGCGGCGATATCGACGCCGCGCTCGCCGCCCTGGCGCGCCCGCGCAAGCACTATCAGTGGTACTATTCGACGGCCACGGCCAATGCCGACATGCTGCGCGCGCCGCAGGGGCTCGCGGCCTTTCTGCGCGCCTATTACCACATGAAAAGTGCCGACTGGCCGGGCAATCGGCCGTTTCCCCTGCGCGCCTTCGAGGCCGCCGAACTCGCCCAGATGCCGACCTACTACATCATGGACCGCGCTGCCGACATGGCCGCGACGGTGGCGCGCGCGGTGCCCGACACCCGTGCGCTCGCCGCTTGTGCCTGGCTCACCGAGGCGGAGCTTGGGATCTATGCCGGCGAATTCGCCCGCACCGGCTTTCAGGGCGGGCTCAATTGGTATCGTGCGGCGAGGGGCGGTGTCGGACGCGCCGAGCAGGAAATCTTCGCCGGCCGCTCAATCGAGGTGCCGGCGCTGTTCATCGCCGGGGCGAGCGAGATC
>JAKCCP010000024.1 GCA_021841985.1 Pseudomonadota bacterium
CGGGGCTTGACAGGGGCGCGGGCGCTGGCTTGTCTGCCGCGCCCATCCGCCCCTTTTCGCCCCGCCCCGCCGGGGCCGAGGATCACCATCATGCATGTCTATCGCAGCCACCATTGCGCCGAACTCGACGCCGGCAAGATCGGCGGGGTCGCCCGGCTCTCCGGCTGGGTGCATGCCAAGCGGGACCATGGCGGGCTGTTGTTCATCGATCTCCGCGATCATTTCGGCCTGACGCAATGCGTCATCGCCCAGGGCAAGCCGGTTTTCGCCGAGGCCGAGCGGCTGCGGGTCGAGAGCGTCATCACCGTCACCGGCGAGGTGGTGGCGCGGGCGCCGGGTACCGTCAATCCGAAGCTCGCGACCGGCGCGATCGAGCTTCGGGTCGAGACCCTGGAGGTGCAATCGGCGGCCGATGTCCTGCCGATCCAGGTCGCCGGCGAGGCGCAATTCCCCGATGACCTCCGCCTCAAATACCGTTTCCTCGATCTTCGCCGCGAGCGCGTGCATCGCAATATCCTGCTCCGCAGCCAGGTCATCACCTCGATCCGCCAGCGGATGATCGCGCGCGGCTTCACCGAGTTCCAGACCCCGATCCTGACCGCCTCCTCGCCCGAGGGGGCGCGCGATTTTCTGGTGCCGGCGCGGCTGCATCCGGGCAAGTTCTACGCCCTTCCGCAAGCGCCGCAGCAATTCAAGCAGCTCTGCATGGTCGCCGGCTTCGATCGCTATTTTCAGATCGCACCCTGTTTCCGCGACGAAGCCTCGCGCGCCGACCGCTCGCCGGGAGAGTTCTATCAGCTCGATTTCGAGATGAGCTTTGTCACCCAAGAGGATGTTTTCGCGGCCATCGAGCCGGTGATCGCCGGGGTGTTCGAGGAATTCGCCGCTGGCCGCGCGGTGACGCCGGCGCCGTTTCCGCGCATCCCCTATGACGAGGCCCTGCTCGCGTTCGGCTCCGACAAGCCCGATTTGCGCAACCCCTTGCGGATCCGCGACGTCACGGCGCAGTTCGCCGGCTCCGGGTTCGGCCTGTTCGCCAGGATCGCCGCCCAAGGCGGCATCGTGCGCGCCATTCCGGCGCCGGGGGCGGCGGCGCGGCCGCGGTCGTTCTACGATAAATTGAATGAGTGGGCGCGGGCCGAGGGGGGTGGCGGGCTCGGCTATCTCGTGTTCGAGGCTGACGGCGCCAAGGGGCCGATCGCACGCAATCTTGAACCCGAGCGCGCCGAGGCGATCCGCGTGCTCTGTGGCGCGGGTCCGGGGGATGCGGTATTTTTCGCCGCCGGCGCGCCGGCGGAGACGGAAAAATTCGCCGGTCTCGTCCGCGCCCGGCTCGGCGCCGAACTCGATATCTGTGAGAAAAACGCCTTCCGCTTCTGCTGGATCACCGATTTCCCGATGTATGAGCGGAACGAGGAGAGCGGCGAGATCGATTTCAGCCACAACCCGTTCAGCATGCCGCAAGGCGGGCTCGCCGCGCTGGAGAGCCAGGATCCGCTGACCATCAAGGCCTATCAATACGATATCGTCTGCAATGGGATCGAATTGTCGTCCGGCGCGATCCGCAACCATCGCGCCGATATCATGCTCAAGGCCTTCGCCATCGCGGGCTACGGCGCGGATGTGGTGGAGGCGCGGTTCGGCGGCATGCTCAACGCCTTCCGCTATGGCGCGCCGCCGCATGGGGGGGCCGCGCCGGGGATCGACCGCATCGTGATGCTGCTCGCCGACGAGCCCAATATCCGCGAGGTGATCCTGTTTCCGCTCAACCAGCAGGGCGAGGATCTGATGATGGGGGCGCCGGCCGAGGTGGCGCCGGCGCGGCTCCGCGAATTGTCGCTCCGGCTCGATCTGGCGCCGCAAAAAAATGCCCCTCCCAAAGCTGCCCCCTGAGCAATGATAGCAACTCCGTGGCTAGCGAAGGCGCCAAGGCGCACCTAATGTCATCCGACCGTATGCGGAGTGCGACGCGCATGAACCCTTGGCTTCTGGCCGGCTTGGCCGTTTTTTGTCTGACCGCCCCGCTCCAGGCCGGCGCCGAGCCGCCGGGGCCGCTTACGCGGGCCGCGGATAATCCGGCGGCCCATCTCGGCGAACCCTCGGCGGCGAAAATCGCCGCCGGTCTCGCGGCGCACCGGGCCTTCTACAAGCTCGCTCTCGATACCACCCATGGCGGCGATGTCATCGCGGCGACGGGCACGATGAGCTATGAGGTCATGGATGCCTGCGATGGCTGGGCGGTGCAGCAGCGCTTGGAAATGACCATCACCAATCGTGACGGCCAGGATGTGCGCATGGTGTCCGATTACGCCACCTGGGAATCGAAGGACGGTCTCAGGATGCGTTTCCGCATGCGCCAGACCACCGATGCCGCGACCACCGAGGTGACCTCCGGCGAGGCCTCGGTCGATCATCCCGGCGGCGCCGGCGAGGTGCGCTACACGATGCCCAAGGTGGACGTGCAAAAACTGCCCACCGGCACGCTGTTTCCGATGTGGCACACCGCGACCATCATCGCCGCCGCCGAGCAGGGCAAGAAAATCCTCGCCCTGCCGCTGTTCGACGGCACCGGCGATACCGGCGCGCAGGATACCTCGGTGGTGATCACGTCATGGCACAAGCCCGCGCCGTTCCGTTTCGCCCCGCTTGCGGCGCTGCCGAGCGGGGAGGTGCATGTGGCGTTTTTCGATCGCACCCCGGATGCGTCCGAGCCGGATTACGAGGTCGGCATGCATTATTGGGAAAACGGCGTCGCCGATCAGTTGAACATGGATTTCGGCGATTTCGTGATGCAGGGCAAACTCGACCAATTCAAGCTCGCCTCCCCCCATCATTGCTGAGCCCCTGACTTGCCGTGTTTCGGTGGGCGTGGTTACCTCGGCGCGGCGACAAGCAAAACCAGGGAGGTCCAGGATGATCAAGGTCAGCGTTCTCTACCCGCATGGCGAAAACAAGCGCTTCGACATGGCCTATTACTGCGCGACGCATATTCCGATGGTGCAGGGGAAACTCGGCGCCGCGCTCAAGAAAACCGAAATCGATGAGGGGCTGGCCGGCGGCACGCCGGGCGCGCCGGCACCGTTCGTGGGGGCGGCGCATCTCTATTTCGACAGCGTGGACGCTTTCCAGGCGGCGTTTCATCCCCACGCCAAGGAGATCATGGCCGATGTCCCGAACTACACCGACATCGCGCCTGTGCTGCAGATCAGCGCCATCCGCGCCTGAAAATCTTGGCGCTCCGAATCAACGGATAAAAGTTTTTTGGTTCTTTTTTTCAAAAAAGAACCTTTCTTCCTTGCCTTTCTACGGCGCGGATTTCGCCCAGGCCCGCATCAGCGTGTTTGACGGCAATGACGGGTCGAGGAGTTTCCGCGCCGTCTCGGCGCCGGCGACGACCGGCGTCTTCGCGGGATCGAGCAGCCCGATCTGCACCAGGACCGAGGCCTGATCCCAGTAGATATGCTCGTTATAGAGCTTATCCCCGCGGAAATTGACGATCGCGATCAGCGGCACCTCGACATATTTCCCGGTCGGCGCGATGCCGGGCAGCATCCAGTCGATCTCGCGGTCATGGGTGAAGCAGAACAGCATCTCATCGACCACGCGATCGACGCCGACGGTGCGCGAGATCGGCACCAGCCTGGTATCGGCGGGATTGCTGAAAATGAAATGGTTTTTGTAGAAGCGATGCAGATCGCGATGGCCATAGCCGCCGGTCATGGTCGGGATATGGTTGACATAGGGCTCGGCGACCATGGTCGCCATCGTCGCCTCGACGTCGCGGGTCGCGAATTCGTATTCACAATGCTTGTCCCAGAGCGCCGAGAGATCATAGCGCGGCCCCATCACGCGGCGCAGAAGCGCGAGCGTCCGGGTATGCGCCATCAGGGCGGAGGGTTTGTGGAAATGATCCCCCGGACGATTGAAGGCATGATCGGCGTCGGGGTAGAGGAAAATCTCGACCTCCGGCCGGGCGGCGAAATGGGCGCGGATCGCCGCGATCACCTCGGGTGGGGTGAAACGGTCGTGGCCGGCGAAATGGAGCCCCATCGGGCAGGTGATGTTCGCTGATTCGGCCAGCGATTTTTCGATCCCGACGCCGTAATAGCTGACCGCGGCATCGACGCCCGAGGCCGAAGCGGCGAGATAGGCGAGCTTGCCGCCGAGGCAGAACCCGAGCGCCGCGACCCGCGCCCGCCCGCCCTCGCCGCGTGCCTCGGGGAGCGTGCGGGCGAGGCGGACGGTCGCGGTGATGTCGGCGACCGCCCGCGCGATATCGAATTTTTCATAATAGGCGAAAGCCTGGGCGCGCCCGGCCTCGTCATAATCAAGCTCGATGCCGGGGGCGAACTGGTGGAACAGATCGGGCGCCAGAACCACATAGCCTTCCTCGGCGTAGAAATCCGCGACCTCGCGGATATGCCTATTTACGCCAAAAATCTCCTGCAGCAGCACGATCACCGGCCCGGATCCGGCGCGCGGCAAGGCGCGATAGGCGCGGAAATGCGCGCCATCGCCGCCGGTCACGTCAATGTAATCGCTCATCCGCTTCCCCCCGAAATGCTTCGCCGCGCAGTTTGCCACAGAGCGCGAGGGGCGCAAAGCGAGCCCCCACCATATCCTGGCGCTATCCCGGCAAGCCGCCCAGGCGCAGGCCGAGGGCGGCGCCGAGGCCGATGATCGCGAGCACCAGGGCGGCGATGGCGCCGAAGCGGTAATCGCCCTCGCCGACGAACACCAGCAGCATCAGCAAGACGCGCAGCACCGGCAACAGGAGAAAAATCACGATGCCGGCGGTGACCAATGCGACCCCCGCCGCCCCGGCCCCGCCGATCAGCTTCAGGCCGATTCCGAGGAGGATGATCGCGGTCGCAAGCCAGGTGCCGAGTGTCAGCATCCGCGCCAGCAGAGGCTCAAGACGGGGATGGCGGCCGGACTTGCCGACAGACCGACCACTCATGCCGCGTGCCCCCTGAGATCGATCCCGAAGGCCGAAAGCAGCATTTGCGCCGCCAGGACGAGCAGCACCGCGACGAAAAGAAGCCGCAGCCTGTCGCCCGGGACCGCGATCAGGAAACGCGCGCCGAGCAACGCGCCGATGACCGAGCCGACCGCGACCGGCCCGGCGATCGCGGGGTCGATATCGCCGCGCGCGAAATAGGCAACGCCGCTCGCCGCCGCGGTGACACCGATCATGAAATTGGAGGTCGCCGAGGACACCTTGATCGGGAGACGCAAGGCGGTATCCATCGCCGGGATTTTGAGAACGCCGCTGCCGATCCCGAGCAGCGCCGAAACCAGCCCGGCGCCGAACATGAGCGCGAGCGCCAGCGGCACGCGCCCGACGCGATAGGCGATCTCGCGCCCGCCCGCCTGATCGGGATAGCTTGCGTGGAGGTCGAGGCGCGAGGCCCAATCCCGCCCGTCGGAAATGATCTCGGCCGCTTCCGGCTCGCGGCGTCTCGCCATCATCTGTCGCGCCGAGAGCAGCAGAATGGCCGCGAACAGAAAAAACAGCGCCGAGACCGGAAACACGCCGATCAGCAAAACGCCGGCCAGCGCGCCGGCGGTGGTCGCCGTCTCCAAAACGATCGCGACGCGCAGATTGGTGAGGCCGACCCGGAGAAACGTCGCGGCGCCGCCGGTGGAACAGGCGATCACCGAGACGATGCTGGCGGCGATGGCGGTATGGATGCCGATGCCCGCGAACACGGTGAGGAGGGGCACGATGAAGATGCCGCTCGCCATGCCGAGGGCCCCGCCGAGCGCGCTGGCGCCGGCGGCGAGGAGAAACAGCGACGCGGCAAATTCAAGCGTCACGCCGACGGCGCCGCGCTCTGGCCGGCCGCTGTCTCGCCTTCGCCGTCACCCATTGGTTGCAATGAATTCACCATCTTAGTCTGCCACTTTAATCCGCGATTTTCAATCTGAAATGCCCGGACGATCAGGTGAAGGGGGCTTCGATGAACCAGGGACTCGTCCCGGGTTGATCCCCACTTAGAGAGCGTCCACCGTTTTTGGGCTGGTTTAGTCCGCGCCCCATGACTACATCCTGATGCCGCCGTAAGCGAGAGGGATCCGGTTGGACGCGACGTTGACCCTGGTTGACCTTGCCGGCCTGATCGCCCTTCTGCTCTGGGGCGTGCATATGGTGCAGACCGGGGTGCAGCGCGCCTTCGGCCCGTCGCTACGGCGGTTTCTCGGCACAGCCCTCGCCCACCGTCCGGCCGCCTTCGCCGCCGGGCTCGGCATCACCGCGATTTTGCAAAGCAGCACCGCGACCGGGCTGATGGTCTCCTCCTTCGCCGCCGAGGGCATGCTCGCGCTGGTGCCCGGCCTCGCGGTGATGCTCGGCGCCAATGTCGGCACGACGCTGATCGTCCAGTTGCTCTCCTTCGATGTCTCGCGCATCGCGACGTTGTTCATCCTCGCCGGCGTGATCGCCTTTCGCCGCGGCGGCGCGAGCCGGGTGCGCGATCTCGGCCGGGTCGGGATCGGGCTCGGCCTCATGCTGCTCGCACTCCATCTCCTGCTCAATGTGATCACACCCTATGAGGATGTGCCGAGTCTGCGGCTGCTGCTCGGCGCGCTGACCACGCAGCCGCTGATGGACGTGCTGCTCGCCGCAATGCTCACCTGGGCCGCGCATTCCTCGGTCGCCGTGGTGCTGGTGATCATGTCGTTCGCGGCGCGTGGGGTGGTGCCGCCGGATGCCGCTTTCGCGCTGGTCCTCGGCGCCAATCTCGGCACCGCGATCAATCCGCTGCTCGAAGGGAGCGCCGGCGACGATCCGGCGGCGCGGCGGTTGCCGATGGGAAACCTGCTCAACCGAACCGCCGGGGTCATCGTCGCCCTGCTGCTGCTCGGCCCGATCGGGCGGGCGCTGGTGGTGCTGGAGCCGGATCCGGCGCGCGCCGTCGCCGATTTCCACACCGCGTTCAATCTCGTCCTCGCCCTCCTCTTCTTTCCCGCCCTCGCCCCCTATGCGCGGCTATTGGCCTGGCTGCTCCCCTCCCGCGTCGCCGCCGTCGATCCCGCCCGCCCGCTCTATCTCGACACCGCGGCGCGGGAATCGCCGCCGCTCGCCATCGCCGGCGCCGGGCGCGAGGCGCTGCGCATGGCCGATACGCTGGAGACCATGCTCGCCGGCGCCCGCGCCGCCCTGATCGGCGGCGACCGGCGGCGGGTCGGCGAGACGCGGCGGCTCGATGACGTGCTGGATCGGCTGAACGCGGCGATCAAGGCCTATCTCACGCTGCTCGACCCGGAAGCGATGAACGAGGCGGATCATCAGCGTCTTGCCCAGGTGCTCGCCTTCACGACGCATCTCGAAAACGCCGGCGATGTGGTGGACAAGAATCTGCTGGCGCACGCCGCCAAGCGCCTCAAGCGCGGCATCGCGTTTTCGCCGGAGGGCGGGGCGGAGCTGGACCAGATGTTCGCCCGGTTGACGAAGAACCTGCGGACCGCCGCCTCGGTCTTTCTTTCCGGCGATCTCGCCGCGGCGCGGGCGCTCGCGGCCGAGAAGGAGGCGCTGCGCGATCTCGAGGCGCGGGCGACGGCGGCGCAT
Organism: Pseudomonadota bacterium; assembly: GCA_021841985.1. Next base: position 7,571 of record JAKCCP010000024.1, read on the forward strand.
TTCGCCCGCCTGCGCGCCGGGCGCATCGACAGCACCGAGACCAGCACGCTGCATCTCGACGTTTTGCGTGATCTTCTGCGAATCAACACCCATTTCGTCGCCGCCGCCGCCTATCCGGTGCTGGAGGAGCAGGGCGCGCTGCTCCCGAGCCGGCTGCGTCCCGAGGACGAGGCGGGCGAGCAGCCGGAAACCGCGAAAATCGGCGAGATTCCCCAAGGGTAGTGGTCGGGCTTGATCCGCCAATCAAGACAAGTGAAGCCTCCGGCGCAGATACAGCGCGCCGAGCCCGCCGAGGCCGGCGAGAAGAAGCGGGAGCGAGCCTGGCTCGGGGACCGACTGACCGGCGGGCGTGTAGGAAAAAATCGTGCCAACCCCGTTCACCCCACCCCCTAGGGTTGTGCCGTAAAGCGTGCCGCCGACATCGAGGAGGCCGGCACGAGATC
>JAKCCP010000292.1 GCA_021841985.1 Pseudomonadota bacterium
TCCCGATCGCCGCCAGCATCGAGGCGGCGGTGACCTCGGGCAGGCCGAAATCATGGCAGAGCGGAATGAAATGCGTCTGCACCAGGCCGTTGGTGGACAGCCCGCAGACGAAGAAGGTGAAAAACAGCATCCAGAAAATCGGCGAGGTGCTGGCGTCGCCAAGCGTCGCCAACGCGGCGCGGGCGGGATTGCCGCGGTTTTCCGGCGGCGGTTCGACAAGGCTCTCGCCATAGGCGGGAAGGCCGAGTTCGCCCGGATGATCGCGCCCGAAGAGCAGCATCAGCGCCCCGCCGAACAGACATATCCCGGCCGCCGGCAGCACCGCCGCGCGCCAGCCGAGATGGGTCGCGAGAAACGCCCCGAGCGGCAGGAACAGCAATTGCCCGGTTGCCGTGCTCGCGGTCAGCATCCCAACCACCAGGCCGCGCCGGGCGACGAACCAGCGATTGGCGACCGTCGCCCCGAGCACGATCGCCGTCATCCCGGTGCCGAGCCCGACCATCACCCCCCAGCCGAGCCAGATTTGCCAAAGCCGGGTCGCGAAAGCGGCGAGGGTGAGGCCGGCGATGATCAGGATGAGGGCGGCGAAAACCACGCGGCGGAGGCCGAAGCGTTGCAGCAAGGCGGCGGCGAACGGTGCCATCAGGCCAAACAACACGAGGCGAAGCGCGAGCGGGCCGGAAATATCGGCGGCACTCCAGCCCATCGCCTGTTCGAGCGGCACGATGAGCACGCCCGGAAGCCCCATCGCCGCCGCCGTCGCCAGCATGACGAGAAACGTCACCCCCGCCATCACCCAGGCGTAATGCATCCCCCTGGCGGCAAGACGCCGCGCGAGCCACGCCGCCATCGGCCCCGGTCCCTTCCTCATTCCTGCACGCTATGGGCGCGATCCTGACGGTCTGGAACGCAGCTTGGCAAGCAGGAAATGCCGGGCCGCGCGCATGGCAGGTTTTCTCCCACCTGCTATCCTGGGCGACGAACACACTGAGCGAAAAGCCATGCCACCCCGCATCGCCGCCGTCACCATGGTCTATAACGAGCCGGATTTCCTGCCGCTCTGGCGCCGCCATTATGCCCGCCTGGTCGGCGCCGAGCATTGCCACGTCATCGACCATGGCTCCGATGACGGCAGCACCGCCGCCCTCGGCGCGGTCAATCGCCTCCGCCTGCCGCGCTCGCCGCAGGACGATGTCCGCCGCGCCCGCTTCATCTCGCGCTTCTGCGCCGGACTTTTGGAGTGGTACGACTGGGTGATCTACACCGATGTCGATGAACTCCTGATCCCGGATCCGCGACTTTATCCCGATCTCGCCTCGTTTTGCGCCGGCGCGCGGGCCGAGGTGATCCACGCGATCGGGCTCAATCTTCATCATCTGCCCGAGGAGCCGCCGCTCGATTTTTCGCGCCCGCTCGGGCCGCAGCGGCGCTGGGTGCGGTTTTCCGGCGCGATGTGCAAGCCGGCGCTGATCCGCCGCGCGGTGAACTGGGCGCCGGGGTTTCACGGCGCCGATGCGGAGGTGACGTTCGCGCCGCTCTATCTCATCCATCTGCGCTGGAGCGATCGCGATCTCGGGCTCAGGCGTCTCGCCAAGACCCGCGCCATGCCCTGGGCGGACGCGGCCGCGGCCCCCTGGCAGCGGGCCCCCGATCACGCGTTCGAGGCGCTGTTTTCGGTGTTCGCTTCGATGCCGCGGGTGGAGGTGGTCGATTTCAGCCTCGCGGCACCGCCGATCGCCGAGGCGCTGGCGGCCCTCCGCGCGACCGGCCAAGGGCGTGCCGATACCCCCTACCCCTTCGATCTCGATTTCAACATCGACGCGCTCTGGCCGCTGCCGGCGCGCCTGCGCGATGCTCTTCCATAGCGGCGGGCATCATACCGAGCAGTAGCGCTCCTTGATCGCCGCGTCCTGGAGCAGCGCCCGCGCCCGCCCCTCATGCACGATCACCCCCTGGTCGAGAATATAGGCCCGGTCAGCGATTTCGAGGGCGCGCTCGACATTCTGCTCGACCAGGAGAATGGTGGTCCCGGATTGCTTCATGCGCGCGAACAGAGCGAACATCTCATCGACCAGCGCCGGCATGATCCCCTCCGAGGGCTCATCGAGCATGATCATCCGCGGGCCGGCGATCATCGCCCGCGCGATCGCCAGCATCTGCTGCTCGCCGCCCGAAAGCGTCACCGCGATCTGATCGAGGCGCTCACCGAGGCGCGGGAACAGTGTCGCCATCGCCGCGATCTCGCGCCCGGCGTCGCCAAAGCGCCGGGTCGCGATCAAGCCGAGGCGGAGATTTTCGCCGACCGTCAAGCCGGGAACGATCCGCCGCTCCTCCGGCACATAGGCGAGACCGCGGGCGAAGCGGGCATGGGCGGGGCGGGCGAGGATGTCCTCGCCGGCGAGCAGGACGCGGCCGCCGCGGCGCGCGATCAGCCCCATCACCGCCTTCAGCGTCGTCGTCTTGCCGGCGCCGTTGCGGCCGATCAGACAGACGATCTCGCCCACCCCGACCTCGAAGCCAACCCCTTGCAAAACGTGGCTCGGCCCGTACCAGGCGTTGAGATCATGGACGCGGAGCATCCTCAGTGCTCCCGCTGGCCGAGATAGACGCGACGGACCTCGTCATTGGCGCGGATTTCATCCGGCGTGCCGATGGCCAGCACCTCGCCGTGATGGAGCACGAGGACGCGCTCGGCGATGCCCATCACCAGCTTCATCTTGTGCTCGACGAGAATGACGGTATGGGCGGGCACGAGACCGGCGATCAGGATCATCATCGCCTGGGTTTCCTCCGGGCTCATCCCCGCCGTCGGTTCATCGAGGAGAAGGAGACGCGGGCGGCTCGCCAGCGCCATCGCGATTTCGAGCGCGCGCTGCTCGCCATGGGCGAGACGCCCGGCGATGACGCGCGCCCGGCCGCCGAGGCCGACCCGTTCGAGCAGCGCCGCGGCCGCGGCGACGAATTGCGGATAGGCGTTGCGCGAGCGCCAGAAATTCAACCGTATTTCGCGCGCCTGCAACACCGCGCGGACATTCTCATGCACCGTGAGTTCGGGAAAGATCGAGGTGATCTGAAACGATTTGGCGATCCCGAGGGCGGCGAAACGAGCTTGGGCGAGGCCGGTGATGTCGCGGCCCTCGAACAAAATACGCCCCCCGCTCGGCGCGAGCGCACCGGAGAGAAGGTTGAAATAGGTGCTTTTGCCGGCGCCGTTGGGGCCGATGATGGCGGTCAGCCGGCCGCGGTGAAATTCACAGCTAATGCCGGCGAGGGCCTTGAAGCGGCCGAAGGATTTGCTCACCGCCTCGGTGCGGAGAATGGCGGGATCCTCGTTCACGCCGGGCGCCACCGCGCCAATTGTCCCCAGATGCCGCGCGGCAAGAACAGAACGCAGGCCATGAACACGACACCGACCGGCAATTGCCAATGGCTGGAAACCAGGGCGACGAGATTTTGCAGCAAGAGAAACACCAGCGCGCCAATGAAAGGGCCAAAAAACGTCCCCGCGCCGCCGAGCAGGCACATCATCACCACCATGCCGGAATTGCCGTAATCCAGGGTCTCGATCGGCACGATGGCGAGATGCAGCGCCTGCAATCCGCCGGCAAGACCGGAGAACGCACCCGAAAGCACGAAGGCCAGCACCCTGACCGCCCGCACATCGACGCCGGAGGCGCGGGCACGGGCCTCGTTCTCGCGCACCATCTCCATCACCGCGCCAAACGGCGAGGCGAGGATGCGCGACAGCGCCGCGAGCGCGAGCGCGACGATCGTCGCGATGACGAAATAGCGGGTCAGGGGATCGACGAAATCGAGATCGAGGCCAAACAGATCGATTTTGGTGAGCACGATGCCGCGCAGGCCGTTTTCGCCGCCGGTCACGCCGCTCGCCTGATAGGCGAGATAATAGACGCATTCGGCCAAAGCCAGCGTCACCATCGCGAAATAGATGCCGCGCGTGCGCGTCGCCAGCAGGCCGATGACGCCGGCGATCCCCGCGCCGGCGACCAGCCCGAGCGCGAGCGCGCCATACCAGGGGAGACCAAGACGAAGTAGCGCGAGCCCGGTCGCATAGGCGCCACCGCCGAACAGCGCGGCATGGCCGAAGGACAGCAGACCGACATAGCCGTAGACGAGATTGAACCCGACCGCGAACAGGCCATCGATCAGGACGTTGACGGCGGTTGCGCGAAACGGCAGGAGGAACGGCAGCACGAGCAGAAACAGCGCGGCGAGCAGCGCGCGATGGCGGGCGGCACGGGTGAGGAATGCCGCGATCAACTCATCAACCCGGCGCGACCGAAAAACCCTTGCGGCCGGATCAGCAACACCACCGCCATCAAGGCGAAGATCGCGACATCGCCGGCCTCGGGCGCGAACAAGGCGGTGAGCGAGACGATGACGCCGACCAGCAGTCCGGCGATGATGGCACCGGCGAGCGAGCCCATGCCGCCAACCACGGTGACGACGAAGGCGTCCGCCAGGATGGCGTTGCCCATCTCCGGGCTCACCCCCTGCAAGGGGGCTGCGAGCAGCCCGGCGAGCCCGGCGATCGCGGTGCCGAGCCCGAACACCAGGCGCCAGACGCGCCCGGTATCGACGCCGAGCACGCGCATGATCTCGGGGTCGCGGGCGCCGGCGCGGATGATCAGGCCGATCCGTGTGCGCTCGAGAAACAGCCACAGCAGGAACAGGATCGTGACCGTCATCGCGATCACGAACAGGCGATAGAGCGGGAAATAGCCGATGCCGATATCGACCGCGCCGGCGAGCGCATCGGGGGTGTCGAACGGCAGCCCCTGGGTTCCGGCGAAGATGCGGATCAACTCGACGAGGACATAGGAAAGCCCGAAGGTGAGCAGCAGCGGATCATCGATCCCGCGGCCGTAGAGATGGCGCACCAGCCCCCATTCCACCGCCATGCCGAGGAGCCCGGTCACGATCGGCACGGCGAGAAGTGCCAGCCAGAAATTACCGCCGAGAGCGAGCACCAGGAACCCGGCATAGGCGCCGAGCGCAAAGAACGCGCCATGGGCGAAATTCACCACCGTCAGCATGCCGAAAATCAGCGACATGCCGGTCGCGAGCAGGACATAAACCGCTCCCAGCGCGAGCCCGGTGAAGATCTGCAGAGCGAGCAGGTCGAGAGAAAGTCCGGCCATCCCCCGCGCTCAGCCGAGGCCTTCCTGCGCGCAGGTTTTCAGCATGTCCTCCCGCCCCGGCACGGTCGCCAGCACGTTGAACACGTCCTCGGGCACGCTGCCATTGGCTTTCGATTCGATGATGAACACGGACTGCACCGATTGATGATCGCAGGCGCGGTAGAATTGTGGCCCTTTGTAGAAATCATACTTCATGCCGGCGAGCACGGCGGCGACCTTGGCGGTTTCGGTGCTGCCCGCCTTGGCCGCCGCGGTCAGCACCGCGCGCACGCCGCTATAGCCGAGCGCGCCGTAATCGGAAGGCAAGCGCCCGTCATGGGCTTTGCGAAAGCGGTCGTTGAACGCCCTGGCGCTCGCGACCTCGCTCTCGATCCCCCAGTAATAGGAGGTGCCGCCGAGCACGCCGGCGAAAGCCTGCGCGCCACCGGCGATGCGCGCCGTCTGCAACAGGATCGGGGCGACGATATGGGCGGTGCGCTTGAGGCCCGAATCATGCGCCTGCTTGACGAAAATCTGCTGATCGCGGCCGAAATTGCACAGAAACACGATGTCCGGCCGCAAGGCTTGCAGCCGCGGCATCAGCGTCGAGAAATCGCGCGTGCCGATCGGCATCTTGATTTCCGCCAGTTCCTCGGCGCCCATCGTCGCGCCGACGGCGCGGAATCCGGCCACCATCTCATGGCCATAGGCGTAATCGGCGGCGACATAGGCGACGCGCTTGCCAAGCTTTTCGAACGCATAGCGCCCGACCGCGCCCGCCGTCATATGCGGGGTCATCGCCTCGTGAAACGTGGTCGGCCCCCAATCCGGGCTGCTCACGATCTGATCGGACTGGCTGATCGAATTATACAGCACGCCGCGCTGTTTGGTGACCGTATTGACGGCGAGCTGCACCGAGGCGGACAGACTGCCGACGATGAAATCGACGCGGTCCTTCTCGATCAGTTCGATCGCCCGCGTCGCCGCCTCGCCGGGGTCGAGCTTGTCGTCGCGCACCAGCAATTCGGCCCGCCGCCCGCCCAACCCGCCGGATTGGTTGAATTCGGCCACCGCGATTTCTGCCGCCCGCACCTGATCGGCGGCCTCGCTCGCGTAGGGGCCGGTGATGGGGACGGGAAAGCCGATGCGGATCGGCGTCTCCTCGGCGCGAAGGGTCGCGAACGGCGCCCCCGCCGCCAGTATCGCCGCGGTTCGCAACACCCCCCGCCGTCCCATGCGGCGGCCGTGTTCGGCTGACATCGTCGTCTCCCCCCTCGTTCTTTGGCCACAGTTTCTTTGGCCGCACTCTATCGGAGCCGGCGCGCCATGCACAAGGGCGGCTGGCGCCGCGATCAGTTGAGAAAAATCTTCCCCGGATTGAGGATACCGTGCGGATCGAGCGCGGTCTTCAGCGACCGCATCACCGCGATCGCCTCGGCGCCATGCTCGGCCACCAGGAATTCGCGCTTGCCGATGCCAATCCCGTGCTCGCCGCTGCACGAGCCGCCGAGCGCCAGCGCCCGGGCGACGATCTGGCGATCGAGCGCCCAGGCGCGCGCCAAAGCCTCCGGGTCGTCCTTCGGGATCAGGATCACGGTATGGAAATTGCCATCGCCGACATGGCCGACGATCGGCGCGGTGAGGCCGGAGGCGAGAATATCCTCCTTGGCGCCGAGCACCGCCTCGGCGAGCCGGGAAATCGGCACGATGGCGTCGGTGGTCACGCCGAAATACCCGGGCTTGAGCGCAAGCCCCGCCCAGTAGAGGTCATGGCGCGCTTTCCACAGGCGCGCCCGCTCCTCCTCGGCGACCGCCCAGCGAAACCCGGCGCCGCCGTTCTCGCGCGCGATCGCCTCGGCAAGCTCCGCCTGCTCGCGCACCGAGGCATTGCTCCCGTGAAACTCGAAAAACAGGGTCGGACGCAATGCGAGGCCGGTGAGCTTGGAATAGGCGATCGCCGCCCCGATCGCGTCGTCATCGAGCAATTCGATGCGGGCGACGGGGATGCCGGCCTGGATGATCGCGATCACGCTGGCGACGGCGCCGGCGAGATCATCGAACTGGCAGACCGCCGCCGCCATCGCTTCCGGAATGCCGGAGAGCTTCAGGGTGATCTCGGTGATGACGCCGAGCGTCCCCTCCGAGCCGATGAAGAGCCGCGTCAGATCATAGCCGGTCGCCGATTTGCGGACGCGCCCGCCGGTCTTGATCACCCGCCCATCGGCCAACGCGACGGTGAGGCCAAGGGTGTTTTCACGGATGGTGCCATAGCGCACCGCGTTGGTGCCCGAGGCGCGGGTTGCGCACATGCCGCCGAGCGTGCATTCGCTGCCCGGATCGACGGGGAAAAACAGCCCCTGGTCGCGCAAATGGGCATTGAGCTGCTGGCGCGTGACCCCGGCCTCGACGCGGCAATCGAGATCCGCCTGATTGATCTCGAGAATGCCCGTCATGCGCGAAAGATCGAGCGAGATGCCGCCGCGCACCGGCGTCACATGGCCTTCGAGCGAGGTGCCGGCGCCGAACGGCACGACCGGGACGCGCGCCGCGTTGCAGAGCGCGAGCAGCCGCGCCGCCTCCTCGGTGGTTTCGATGAAGGCGACGGCATCGGGCAGAACCGGCGGGTTGGTGTCCTCGCCATGGGCGTGCTGCTCACGGAGCGCGGTGTTGCGCGAAAGACGCGGGCCGAGAAACCCCTCGGCCTCACGGATCACCCGGCTCATCGCGGTTTCGCTCGCGATTTCGCTCATGGCTGTTTCACCCCCT
>JAKCCP010000073.1 GCA_021841985.1 Pseudomonadota bacterium
CGCGCCAGGGTCACGCCGGCAAGGGTCCGTCGGCCGTCGCCGGGCCGGCAGGATTGGCTTGCCAGCCTTGCCGGCGCGGGGGATAACAGGGGCCAAAGCAAAAAACGCCGCGCCCCGAGACGATCCGGGCGCGGCGGGATGACGCGAGGGAGGAAACCATGGCGGCGGAAAAAAACGGCTCGGTGATGAGTGGCACGGTGATGGGCGGGGCGATGATGGGCGGGGCGCGCCGGCGTCCGGGTCTCGCGCTGCTCGCCGGCATCGCGGCGTTGCTCGCCGGCTTGCCTGGCGCCGCCCCCGCATGGGCCGACGAGGCGGCGCCGATCGAGATCGGCATGGTGACGCCGCTCACCGGCGCCGCCGCCGAATCCGGGCGCTACGGCGAATGGGGCGCGGAGATGGCGATCGCCGAGGTCAATGCCGGAGGCGGCGTGCTCGGCCGGCCGCTCAAGCTCGTCGTCGAGGATGATCAGACCACCAATCCCGGCGTCGTTTCCGCTTTCAACCGGCTCGCCAATGAGTCTGCGATCGTCGCGTTTCTCGGCTCCATCCGCTCGACGCAGGTGCATGCGATGGATCCCGATGTGCGCCGGATCGCGAAGCCGGTGTTTTTCGGCGGCACCGATCCCAATCTCACCCATGCCGGCGATCCCTGGCTGTTCCGCTGCCGGCCCAATGACACGTTCTCCGCCAAGGTGATCGCGGCGTTTGGCGTGCAAACGCTGAACCTCAGGAAATGGGCGCTGGTGACCTCGACCGATGCCTTCGGCACCAGCGGCGCGCGGCTGCTGACCGCGGAGTTGCAGGCGCTTGGCGCGAGCGTCGTGACCGCGCAGGGCTATGCCAATCAGACGCCGGATTTCACCCCCGTCGTGCTCGCGGTCAAGGGCTCGGGCGCCGAGGTGATCGGGAGTTACTTCACTTTCGAGCAGGATCTGGCGATTTTCGCCCGCCAATTGCGCCAGCTCGGCGTCCGCTCGCCCTGGGTCGGCTCGCCCTCGATCACCGACACCGCGGCGCTGCACCTCGCCGGCCCCGCCCTCTATGGCACCTACGGGGTCGCCGATTTCAATGCCGATTCCAGCCCCGAAGCCAAAAGCTACGCCCAGGCCTATCAGAAATTGCACAAGGCGTCGGCCGATCAATTCTCCGCCTGGACCTATGACGCGATCAAAATCGCGGCGCTCGCCATGAACACCGCGAAATCGACCGAGCCCGCCGCCTTCCGCGCCGCGATCCTCGCCATCCGCGGCTACAAGGGCACCGAGGGGGTCTATGATTTCGATGCCAACGGCGATGGCCTGCATGGCTACAATGTCGTCCGCAACGACGCCGGCAAGCTCGTCTTCGTCAAGCGTGTCGATTTCCCCGCGCAATAACACCCCGCGCAATAACACAAAATCATGGCGATCATTCTGCAATTGCTGTTCACCGGGCTTGGCATCGGCGCCGTCTACGCGCTGGTCGCGCTCGGCTTCGTGCTGATTTATCGCGCGACCAACGTGGTCAATTTCGCGCAAGGCCAGTTCGCCATGCTCGGCGGCTATTGCATGGTCATCACCACCGTCGATCTCGGCCTCCCCTATTGGCTCGGCGTCGTCATCAGCCTGGTGGTGATGGCGCTGTTCGGCGCCCTCTTCAATCTCGGCGTCTATTATCCGCTCCGCCATCGTTCGTTCTTGCCGGTGGTGATCTCGACCATCGGCGCCTCGATCCTGATCACCAATCTCGTGCTCGCGATCTACGGCCCGGAGCCGACGACGCTCCCCGGCATGACCGACTATCCCGGGATCAGCTTCGGCGCGGTGTTTCTCGATGCGCAGTATCTGGTCATCATCGCGACCACGCTCGCGCTGGTCATCCTGCAATACATCTTTTTCGAACACACCATGGTCGGCAAGAAGATGCAGGCGGTGTCTCAGGACAAGGAGATGGCGAGCCTGCTCGGCATCAACGTCACCGGCATGATCATGCTCACCTTCACCTATTCGGCGGTGCTCGGCGGCATCGCCGGCATTTTGGTCGCGCCGATCCTGTTCGTCTCGGTCGGGCTCGGCGCGCAGATCGCCCTCAAGGCCTTCGCCGCCTCGATCATCGGCGGTTTCGGCGACGTGCCGGGGGCCATCGTCGGCGGGCTTTTGATCGGCGTCGCCGAGACGCTGGGCGCTTTTTATATCTCGGTTCCCTACAAGGATGCCTTCGCCTTCATCCTGTTGTTCGCCTTCCTGCTGATCCGGCCGCAGGGCATTTTCGGCGAGAAAATCGCCCAGAAAGCGTGAGGCGACAGATATGAAAAACGCCGCCGGATTCCTGCTCTGGCTTCTCGCCCTGGTCATCGCGGTGGCTTTTGCCTTGATCTTGCCGATCAACGGCTATCTGATGAATCTGCTGATGCAGGCGAGCACCTATGCGATCGCGGTGCTCGGGATGACGGTGGTGCTCGGCTATGCCGGGCAGATCAACATCGCCCAGGCGGCGTTTTTCGGCATCGGCGCCTACGGCGTCGCGATCGGCACGACGACACTCGGCATGGCGTTCTTTGCCGCTTTGGCCCTCGGCGCGGTGGTCGCGCTCGGCTTCGGGATCGTGCTCGGCGGCTCGACGCTGAAACTCGGCGGGCATTACCTCGCCATGGTGACGATCAGCTTTCAGGAGATCGTGACGCTGGTTTTGACCAACTGGATCGGGGTCAGCCACGGGCCGGACGGGATTTCGAATATTCCGCGGCCGCATCTCGGTTTTCTGGCGCTCGATCAATCGCGGCATTATCTCGCGCTGTGCCTTTTCTTTCTGTTCGTCACCGCGGGCCTGGTGGCCTGGCTGAAATCGAGCCGGCTCGGGCTTTCCATGCAGGCGGTGCGCGACAATGAACTCGCCGCCGGCGTCGCTGGGATCGATACCTACCGCATCAAGATCATCGCGTTCGCCGCCAGCGCCTGTCTCGGCGGTCTCGGCGGCGGCCTTTTCGCCGGCGCCTTTCGCTACATCAGCCCCGATCAATTCGCCTTCGACGATTCGGTGGTTCTGCTCACCATGGCGCTCCTCGGCGGGGTGGACGCCGCGATCGGCGCGGTGATCGGCACCGCCCTCCTCATTCTTCTGCCCGAGTGGCTGCGCTTTCTCAAGCAATTCTACCTCGCCGTCTATGGCCTCGCCGTCATCCTGATCATGGTGTTCATGCCGCAGGGAATCTTTGGTTATTTCGCGCGGTTGTTTCGCCGCGCGCCCGATTTGCCGCGCGGAGAGGTGGCGCCGCTCACCCTCGGCGCCAGCGCGGGGACGGGCCGGCCAATTCTGGAAATTTCAGGTCTTTCCAAGCATTTTGGCGGCCTCCGCGCCGTCGATGAGGTCGATCTCGCGATCGAAAGCGGCTCCGTCCACGCCCTGATCGGCCCCAATGGTTCGGGCAAGACGACGACGCTGAACCTGCTTTCCGGCATCTATCGGCCGACGGCGGGACGCATCCGGCTTGGCGGGCGCGATGTCGCCGGACTCGCGCCGCATCTCCTCGCCGCCGCCGGCATCGGCCGAACGTTTCAGAATATTCGTCTGTTTCACTCGCTGACCGCGTTCGAGAACGTGCTGATCGGAAGCTTTCGCGTGGGCAGCGGCGAGCACGATGCGCAAAGCCGGCGCGAGCGGGCGCTGGCGGCGCTCGATTTCGTCGGCATGGCGGCGCGCGCGCCTGTGCTGGTGTCGAGCCTTCCCTACGGCCATCAGCGCCTGGTCGAGATCGCCCGCGCGCTCGCGGCCAACCCGACGCTGCTTTTACTCGATGAGCCGGCGGCCGGCCTCAATCTCACCGAAAAACAGAATCTCGTTGCCCTGCTGCGCCGTTTGCGCGGCCACGGCCTGACCATTCTGCTGATCGAGCACGACATGGATCTCGTCGAGCAGATTTCCGACCGCATCACCGTGCTCAATTTCGGCCGCCGCATCGCCGATGGCACGCCGGCCGAGGTGTTGCGCCATCCCGATGTCGTCGCCGCCTATCTCGGGGAGGTGGCCGAAGATGTCACTGCTTGAACTTTCCGGTCTCACCGCCGCCTACGGCGCGGTCGCGGCGCTTTCCGGGCTCGATCTCGCCGTCGAGGAAGGCGAGATCGTCACCTTGCTCGGCGCCAATGGCGCCGGAAAATCGACGACGCTCCGCTGCATCTCCGGCCTTCTGCCCCCGACGGGTGGCGAAATCCGCTTTGCAGGGGCGGCGATTGCGGGATTGAGCGCCGAGCGCGTGGTGCGGCTCGGCATCGCGCATGTGCCCGAGGGGCGGCGGATTTTTCCCGGCCTCACGGTGCGCGAAAACATCCTGCTCGGCGCCTCCAATCGCCGCATTGCACGGGCGGCGCTGCGGCGTGACGCGGACGAGATGTTCGCGTTGTTTCCCGATCTCGCGCGGTTCGCCGACACGCTCGGCTGGATGCTCTCCGGCGGCCAGCAGCAGATGGTGGCGCTGGCGCGCGGGTTGATGGCGCGGCCGCGGCTTCTCCTTCTCGATGAGCCCTCGCTCGGCCTCGCGCCGCTGATCGTGCAGCAGGTGTTTCGCATCATCGCGCGAATTCGTGAGACCGGGACGACGGTTCTGCTGGTCGAGCAGAATGCCCGCCTCGCGCTCGCCATCGCCGATCGCGGCTATGTTCTGGAAACCGGGCGCCTCGTGGTCGCGGGCAAGCCGGATGCGCTGTGGAACAACGAGGATGTGCGCGCCGCCTATCTCGGTGGCAAGCGCCTGAGCGAGGAGAGCGGTGCGCGATGAACGAGGTGGTGCGTGGTGATGTCGCGGCGTGGCGGGAGGGGAGGGTCGGCGTCGTCGAAATCCGCCGTCCGCCCAATAATTTTTTTGATAACACGCTGATCGCCGATATCGGCGCGAGCTTCGAGGCGTTCGACGCCGATCCCGCTTGCCGCGCCATCGTGCTCGCCGCCGCCGGCAAGAATTTCTGCGCCGGCGCCGATTTCGCGGGCCGCCCGGCGACCGGCCTCGCCGAGGAGGGCGGCGTCAAGCATCTCTACAAGGAGGCCATTCGCCTTTTTCGCACGCGCAAGCCAATCATCGCCGCGGTGCAGGGCGCGGCGGTGGGCGGCGGGCTCGGCCTCGCTTTGGTCGCGGATTTTCGCATCGCCTGCCCCGAGGCGCGGTTCTGCGCCAATTTCACCCGGCTCGGCTTTCATCCCGGCTTCGGCCTCACCGCGACGCTCCCTAGGCTCGTCGGCGCCCAGCGCGCGGCGCTGATGTTCTATACCGGCCGGCGCATCCCCGGCGAGGAAGCGGCGGCGATCGGCCTTGCCGATGGTCTCGTCCCGCAAGCGGAATTGCGCGCGGCGGCGCTTTCGCTCGCGCAGGAGATCGCGGTTTCGGCGCCGCTCGCCGTCATGTCGGCGCGTGAGACGCTCCGCCGCGGCTTCATCGACGCGATCGAGGCGGCGACCGAGCGCGAATTGGTCGAACAGGAATGGCAGCGGCGGACAGCGGATTTTCGCGAAGGGGTGGCGGCGATGGCGGCGCGGCGGGAGCCGGCGTTCGAGGGACGCTGATCAGACGCAAGACGCAAAAGAAAACGGGGAAAAGTCTTTTTGCTTCTTTTTCTTCAGAAAAAGAAGGCTTTCCTCATCCTGATCCGATCTCGCGCTAGCGATAGCCGTCGGGATGCGCGAGCCGCCATTCGTAGGCGGTGCGCACGATCTCGCGCAGCTCCGGCAAGCGTGGCCGCCAGCCGGTCTCGTGCTGGATGCGGGCGGAGGAGGCGACCAGGGTCGGCGGGTCGCCGGCGCGCGGCGGCCCGAGGCGATGGGGCACGCGCCGGCCGCTGACCGCTTCCACCATGGCGATGACCTCGCGCACCGAATGCCCGGCGCCGTTGCCGAGATTATAGGCGACGGAGCCGCGATCGAGCCGGGCGAGGGCGGCGAGATGGGCGCTGGCGAGGTCGGTCACGTGGATGTAGTCGCGGACACAGGTGCCATCCGGGGTCGGATGGTCGGTGCCGAACACCACCAGTTCCGGCGCCCGGCCGAGGGCGGCGTCGATCGCGCGCGGGATCAGATGCGTCTCCGGATCATGGTCCTCGCCGAGCCGCCCGCCGGGGTCGGCGCCGGCGGCGTTGAAATAGCGGAGACAGGCGCTTTTCAGGCCATGCACCCGATCGGCCCAGAACAGCGCCCGCTCGAGCATGAATTTGCTCTCGCCGTAGGGCGAGGAGGGGGCCAGCGCCGCGGCCTCGGTGATCGGGATTTCGACCTCGCCGCCGAACAGATTGGCGGTCGAGGAGAGCACGAAGCGGCTGACGCCGTGGCTGATCGCGTCCCCGATCAGGGCGATCCCGTTGCCGACGTTCTCGCGGAAATAGCGCAGCGGATCCTGCATGCTCTCGCCGACCAGGGAGAGGGCGGCGAAATGGAACACGGCGGCGAAGGGGCCACGCGCGAAGGCGGCGGCGCGCGCCGCCGGATCGGCGAGATCGCCGAGGATCAGCTCGGCCGGCGCGGTGATCGCGGCGCGATGGCCCTGGCGGAGGTCATCGATCACCACCACGTCGGCGCCTTCCGCGACCAAGGCCGCGACGAGATGGCTTCCGACATAGCCGGCGCCGCCGGTGACCAGGAAACGCTGCGTCATGGGTTTTTCCTGAGCAGGGGAAGTGTAACGACATTGCGGGCTGGACCGCCGGCGCTGGGCTCAGTATCAGGTGCGGGTCCGGCGGCCGGCGGCGATGGGGCGTAGCCAAGCGGTAAGGCAGCGGATTTTGATTCCGCCATGCGGAGGTTCGAATCCTCCCGCCCCAGCCAGGCGCCGCCTCCCAGTGGTCTCAATCCCTGGGGTCTCAATCCCGGGGGTCTCACGTCGCGGGCTCCGTCTCCGGCCCCTCGGCCTCGCGCCGCAAGTGGCGGAAACTGCGGGCGCTGAACGGCAGCATCCCGAGATAGATCAGCCCGGCGACCGCGAGCCCCGCCCAGGGGTCGGCGATCAGGAACGCGGCATAAAGCCCGGTGCCGAGCAGCATCGGCAGCACCATCGCGGTCGGCACCTTGAAATTCTTGAAGCTCCAGACCGGCAGCGTGGAGACCAGGAGCAGCGCGGCGCCGATCAACACGGCGGCGTCGAACAGGGGAAACCGGGCGAGGGCGCCGAGCCATACCCAGCCCATGTCGCGTGCCTCGAGGCCGATGAACAGCGGCAGCAGCGCCAGCAGCGCGCCGGCCGGGGCGGGGACACCGGTGAAGAAATTATAGGTGTAGGCGGGGGCGACGGAATCGAGATTGGCGTTGAAGCGCGCGAGCCGAAGCGCCATGCACACGGCGAAAATCAGCGCCGGGACGAAGCCGTAGCCATGCATGGTGTGCAGCGACCAGAGATAGATCACGAAGGCCGGGGCGACCCCGAAGCAGAGAAAATCGGCGAGGCTGTCGAACTCGGCGCCGAACCTCGTCACCGCCTTGAGGAGACGCGCGAGGCGCCCGTCCAGCCCGTCGATGAAGCCGGCGAGGATGATCGCCTTGGCGGCGCCGCCGAAATGCCCCTCGATGCCGAACCGGATCGCGGTGAGCCCGGCGCAGAGGCCGAGCAGCGTCATCAGATTGGGGATCAGGCGGTTGAAGGAGAGCCCGGCGAAGCGCGGCCGCACGCGCCGGCGCAGGCGCGAAATGGGGCGCGCGGCCATCAGCCGAGCTCGGCGATGACGGTTTCGCCGCCGATCATCCGCTGCCCCTCGGCGATCAGCGGGCGCACCCCCTCGGGGAGATAGAGGTCGGTGCGGCTGCCGAAGCGGATGATGCCGAAACGCGCCCCGGTGCTGACCGCGTCGCCCTCGCGCACCGAACAGAGGATGCGCCGCGCGATCAGCCCGGCGATCTGCACGACGGCGATCTCGCGCCCGTCCGGGAGGCGGATCGCGAGGGCGTTGCGT
>JAKCCP010000078.1 GCA_021841985.1 Pseudomonadota bacterium
TTTCGCGAACGGGTTCGGCCTTGCGCCCTTCGCCGCCGCTCGGTTCGATCCCTCCTTCGCTCTTCCCTCCCCTGCCGTCGACATCATCGAGAGCGAGACCGGGTTCACGCTGAGCGCCGAACTGCCCGGGATGACCGAGAAGGACGTCGAGCTTTCGCTCGTCGGCGACACGCTCGCGATCAAGGGCGAAAAGCGCCAGGAACGCGAGGAAAAGGACGAGAACTTCCATCTCACCGAGCGCAGCTACGGCGCGTTCCAGCGCTCGTTCCTGTTGCCCGAGAGCGTGGACCGCGAGCACATCTCCGCCGCATTCGCCAATGGGGTTCTCACCGTGACATTGCCGAAAACGGCGCTGGCGGCACCGAAGAAGATCGAGGTCAAGCCGGCCGGCTGACCATGCCCGCCCCTGCCCGCAGCGAGGAACCATAAAAATGATCGGTATCACCCTGCTTCCCGAACAGATCCGCGCCGCTCCGCCTGAAATCCGTCGCTGGCTCGAAGCGGAGATCGCGGCGACGTTCGCGCCGGGCGCTGCCGCCGTCGGATCTCCCCGCGCCGAGGCCCATTACGGCGGCGTCCCCGGGCTCGATGCCGCGGCGCGCCATTTGGTCGCGTGCGACCTCGAGGAGGCCCGTGCCATCCTCTCCCTCATTCAGGGGATGCTGCCGGTCGTGCATGTGTTTTTCGAACTCGGCCGCGATCCGGTCACGGTCTCGGCGGAGGGGCTGCGGGTGCTGCGGCTCGATCAGATGATGCAGCATGCGCATTTGCGCTCGCTCGATCAGCTCGCCGCGTGTCTGCAGGCGATCGACGCGGCGGGTGAGCGCGTGCGCGGCGAGCCCGGCACGGCGCTGACCGTGCTGGACGGCGCCGGCCATTGCCTGGTCGCCGAGGAGACCGGGCGGAACGTCTTCATCCTGTGGCAGGAGATCGTCGCGACGCACGACCTCGCCCGCCCCGGCGCCGGCGCTCCCCCGGCTGCCGCGCCGCCATTTGCGACCCCCTACGCCATCTCGGTGCCGCCGCTCGCGACCCCGGGCGGGGGATGACCCGGCGCTTGGCCGCTTTCGGAGGCCAGGGCTTTGGGGCTATAGCCAGCGCATGAGGCGGCGCGGCTGGAACCCGGATGTGTTTTCCCCGATGCGGGCCGGCGATGGCTGGCTGATCCGCGTCAAACCGCCCGAACAGCGCCTTGCCGCCGCGGCCGCGCGGCGCCTGGCCAGCATGGCGACGCGCTGGGGCAGCGGGGCGATCGAGATCACCACCCGCGCCAGCCTGCAGCTTCGCGGCGTCAGCGAGGCCGCTTTCGCCGATCTCGCCGCCGCCCTGCGGGAGGCCGGCCTCGCCAGCGACGATCCGGCGCTGGAGCAGCGGCGGAACATCCTGGTCTCGCCGCTCGCCGGCGATGATCCGACGATCGCCGGCGATCCGCTGGCGCTGGCCCGCGCGCTCGCGCAGCGCCTCGCCGACCCCGCTTATGCCGCTCTTTCGCAGAAATTCTCGGCGGTCATCGACGGCGGCGGCGTGCTGCCGCTGAGCGGCTGGCGTGCCGATATCCGGATCACGGTCAGAGAAGACGGGGTCGGCATCGCCGCGCTCGACGGCACCACGCTCACCTGTCTCGCCGAGGAAGCCCCGGCCGCGGCTTTGACGCTGGCGGCGCGGATGACGCTTGAGACCCGCCCCCCGGCGCCGCCGCCGCCGCCGCCGCCTGCCGGCTTCCTCCCCTATCACGGCCCCGATCCCGGCCCCTGTCCCGGAGAGGCGCGCGGCGCCTTCGCCCTGGTGCCGCCGTTCGGCGCGATGCGGGCGCCGATGCTCGCCGCTCTCGCCGATCTCAGCGAGGGGTTCGGCGATGGCTGGCTCCGCCTCGCGCCGGGCCGGGTCGCGCTGATCGCCGGCGTTGCCGCGGCGAGGGCCGGGGATCTGGCACGCGCGGCGCGCGCGGCGGGCTTCATCACCGACCCCGCGGCGCCGAGCCTCGGCCTGATCGCCTGCATCGGCGCGCCGGATTGCGCCGGCGGCGATGCCCCGAGCCGCGCCGACGCGGCGGCGCTGGCGGCGCTTCTCGATGACGGTGTCGCGCGGCCGATTCATGTCTCGGGCTGCGCCAAGGGCTGCGCCCATGTCGGCCCGGCGCCGGTGACGCTGACCGGCGTCGGCCGAGACGCGGACGGCGGCGGCCGCTATGATCTCGCGTTCGATGCCAGCACCGAGCATGTCGGCCTGCGGGCCGATCATCGTCTGCTCTCGATCGCGGAAGCAGCGGCGCTCCTCAATCGCGGCGCGGCGCGAGAATAGCCGCGAGAACGCTGCCTCCGATCAGAACACCGGCA
This sequence comes from Pseudomonadota bacterium, assembly GCA_021841985.1. Next base: position 2,337 of record JAKCCP010000078.1, read on the forward strand.
GCGCCGGCTCATCCTGCCCGGCGATCGCGATGCCTTCGACCTCGACCAGCCAATCCGGCCGGCAGACGCGGCCCTGGACGAACACCGCCGGCACGTCCGGAAGACGCTCGGCCAGCGCCGTCCTGATCCGCCAATAATCGGCGGGATCGCGGAGATAGACGATGAGGTGCATGAGCGCGTTGAGGCCGGCATTGCCGGCGCGGAGCAGCGCCGCGACATTCTCGAGCGCGCGGTCGAGCTGACGAAGGACGTCGCCAGGGTGAACCACGCGGCCGGCGCCATCGATGCTGGCGGTTCCGGAAATCATCAGATGGGCGCGGTCGGCATAGGCGATGCGCGTGCCGCGCTCGAAGGTGACGTTGTAATCCTGGGTCGGACAGAGATAGTCGAAATCGTTGAGATACGAGATCTGCGCCGGCGCGAGACCGAGAATCGAATAGGCGTCCATCGCGACGATATCATAACGATGCGCGCACGCCCCCTCGATACCGGTCGAGGCGATGAAATGGGTCGCCGCCGAGAGATCCTGCTCGATGAACAACTCGCGCCGGCTGGCCACCATGTCGTTGTAGAAGACATCGACATCCTTGACGTAAATCCAGGTGCGCACGCAATTGTCGCGGAGCGTGCCGCCGAGCCCGGCGACGACGGAGATCAGGGAGTCGAAGGCCTCCCGTGTCTGACGGGCGACGGGGATCAGCGCGTCCTCGGCGCCGCCGCAGAGGCCGGTGGTCCAGAGATGGGCGAGAGAATTTCTGCCGACCAGAACGTGCCGCGGCGTCAGCCATTTCTTGTCCAATCCGCGCGGATCGTCGAGATGATAGGCGAGAAGCGCGATCTTGGCTTGCGACAGCGGCGGCTGCTGGATCAGCGAGAGCGCCACCGGCGAGCCGTCTTCGTCCGCCGCCAGGCCACTCTTGCGAACCAGCGGCGCCTGGTTGATCGCATCGCTCAGGAAAACCCGCCGGAACACGGCGCTTCCCGGCGCGAGGCCGAGGGAGCGGCGCGTCGCCTCATAGCGCCGTTCGAGATCTTCGATCTGACCGGGGAAATCGAGATCGGCATCCGGCTCGATGATGATGAAATGCTCGCCGCCGCTGGATGTGCCAAAAAAGGATTTGCTGACCGCCTTGTTGGTGCAAAGCATGGAACGGACTCTCCTGTTGTGGGAAGGCGAGATTTCGCGATGGCCAAGCGCCCACGATGCGCGCTATCGATGGCGCGCCGGCTGCCATTCCATGCCGGGGCGGCCATGGAGATAGCCATTGATGAGGGGAATCGGCGCGATCCATTCCTGAAGCCGCGCCAAAACCTCATCGGTGCTGACAGCGTGATCGAGAGCCGCGCGATACAGCTCCGCGACCGCGACCATGTCGAGCGCCTGCGGTGACAGGCGGAAATGGCTGACACCGGCCGCGCGCAGGTCATCAAGTTCATCGAGCAGGACGAAATAGCCATGCGACAAGGTCTGGGTGCCGTTGATCGCGAGCAAGGGGCGGCCATCGAGTTCCGCCGCCGCCAGCCCGTCCGTATCGCGCTCGCAGACGAACTGGCAATCATCCTTGTGCAAATCATGCGCGCGGGCGTGGTAGCAGCGCTGCGAGATCGCCAGCGGCTGACGGCCGAAAGCGAAGACTTCCGTCTCCCCGGTCGGATTGCCGGCGGCCAGAGTGGCGAGCGCGGTCTGGGAAAGCTCGATCGGTGCGTTCACGCGCACCGCCCCGAGCCGGACGAGAACATCACGTGTCGCTTCGTTGAAGACATTGATCAGCGGGCCGGAGATGAATTTCCGCCCGCCCAACAGCGGCACCGCGGCGAGGTCGTTGATCTCGATGAGATCCTCCGCCGCGCACTGCGCCGCCAACGCCTCGATCGCCTTCGCCTCCCGCGTCTCGGTGATCAGAGCCGGGGTCGAGAATACCACCTGCTTGCCGGCGCGGCGCAAGCGCGCGGCGATCTCCGGCAGATCCTTCTCATACCATGCGAGACGCTTGCTGCACACGACCTCGCCGAGATAGATGCAGTCAACCGGTGCCTCATCGGCGATGCGGGCATAAAAATCCCGCCGCTGTGCCGCCGGCCAGTGAAACAGCAATGGTCCCAGGGTAAGACGACCCTTCGTCAAGGCGCTCATCGCCAACCTTTCTGATAGGCGCCGAAGGTTTCGCGCCCACCCTCGGCGATCTCGCGCAGCGCTGCCGCTTCCGCCGGCAGCGCCGCCCCCGCCGCGAGCGCGTCGAGGCTGCGTCGGAACGCCGCGACGACGGCGCCGACATAGGCCCGGCTCCGCTGCCGTCCCTCGATTTTCAGCGCGGTGACGCCGGCGGCTTTGAGTTCCGCAAGCAGCGGCATGACGTTGAGCGCGGTCGGCTCCTCGAACAAATAGCGAGGCTCGCCGCGCACCAGGAAGCGGCCCTTGCACGGCGTCGGATAAGCGGCTCCCTCGCCGGCATCGACGCGGTTCATCAGGACCGAGCCGAGATAGGAGGCCAGTTGATCGCCCTCCTCGCGGTAACTCACATGCTCGGCCGGGGCGCAGACGCCATCGCAGCTCGGCGAACGTCCGGTCATGTAGGAGGAAAGATAGCACCGCCCCTCGACCATGGTGCCGAGGCTGCCGAAGGCGAATACCTCGGCCTCGACACCGGTTTCGCCGATCAGCGCGGCAACCTCGGCAACCGCGAGCACGCGCGGCAGGACGACGCGGCTGACGCCGAAGGTTTCCACGTAAAAACGAATAGCGAACGGGCTCGCCGCCGCTGCCTGCACCGAAAGATGGCGGCGAAGACGGGGATGATGGCGCGCGGCGTAATCGAGCATGCCGAGGTCGGCGAGGATGACGGCATCGGCGCCGGCGCCGGCGGCATCGTCGATCGCGCGTTGCCAGGGGCCGAGATCGCCGGCGCGGGGAAAGGTGTTGACGGCGACGAAAACCCGGCAGCCACGTGCATGCGCATAGGCAACGCCGGCGCGCAGTTCATCGCGGTCGAAATTCAAACCCGGATAGTTGCGCGCGTTGGTGCAATCCTGAAACCCACAATAGACGCTGTCGGCGCCGGCATCGACGGCAACCCGCAACGCTGCCGGCGTGCCGGCGGGGCAAACCAGTTCCAGATAGCGTGTCATGCCGCCTTTCCGCTTTGCCCGCGCCTGCGCATCTGGGCTTCGATCCGTGCCAGGCGTCCGCTCAATGTCTGTATTTCGTGCTCCAGCCGCTCACACCGGATGGCGAGCGGCGAAGGTTCACGCCGCGCCGCGTGGAAGGCGTCATGTCGCTGCTCGGCGCGCCTTCGCGCCAAGACGATGTGCCTCTCAAGGGTCAGCGCCATGCGTTGCGCAACCCGCGCCGCCGGCCCGAACACCTCGGTTGTCGCCGCAAACAGATCGACCGCGTCACGCTCCAGCGCGTTGCGCAGGGTGACGATCGCGGCCGTGTTGCCGACGACGGTGATTTCGCGTGAAAAGAACGCGGCATCGCTGTCCAGCCGGCCTTCGAGCAACGCGAGCAGCGCCGCGAGCCGGCCTTTGACGGTGGCGCTCGGCGTTTGCGCGAAATGCGCGGCCGCCGCCAGGCTTACTGCCCCGCCGCCGAAGCGCAGCAGGAAGCGATGCGGAAGATCGCTCGGCTCGATACCGATCAGCATCGGCGGTTGCGCGGCAAGCGCGCGAAAAAGCCGCGGATGCCGGCGCTCAAGCCGGCGCATCAAGACCGCCGCCGCCCGTGTCAGCACCGGCGCCGGCAGCCTGGACAAGACATTGCCTGCCAGCAGAATGGGAAATTCGAGTTCCGCCACGCGTGGATCCTCCTGCCCGGCATGCCCCCGCGCCGCATCCCGTGGCGCAAAGCCGCGCGGTTTTCGCCGGCCAGAACATCCCGCGCGTTGATCTAGATCAACGCGCGCCAGCAGAAACACAGCACATCTTCACAGAAGAGCCACTTGCGAGGGGACAAACCTATGCCGAATACCGACGCGTCGCTCAAAATGCTCGATGAATCGGCGATTGCCGCGGCAAAGCTGGTGCAGGATCCTTATGATTACGCCTTCGTCGAGCAGGCGATGCCAGCCGCCCTGAAGGAGGAAGTCCTCGCCGACGCGCCGGTCATTCCGGATCGTGGCAGCTATGGGCTGCCCAGCCTGCGCTACGGGACACGCTTCGGCGCCGTCGTCCAGGATCTGCTGAGCGCCCGATTCCGCCGCCTGGTCGAGGACAAATTCGATATGGATTTGAGCCGTCGGCCGCCGGTCATCGTCATGATGGGCAACACCACCGGCCATTACAACGAGGGCTACGCGCATCCCGATTCGAAACACAAGATCGTGACCGTGCTGCTCGGCTTCACCCGCGCCTGGCCCTATGAGCGGGGCCGGCTCCGCGTCCTGCGCAGCGCCGACCGCGAGGATGTCGCCTTCGAATTCGCCCCCGAATTCGGCCGCATGCTGATGTTCCGGGTGTGCGACCATTCCTGGCACGGCTTCCTGCCGCAGAAGGGGCCGCGGATGAGCCTGCAATTGTGCTTCGTCGATTCGGAATGGTACGTCCGGCGCGAATACTGGCGCCACAGCGCCAGCGCGATGGCGAAATCCATTCCCGTCCTCAATAAAATCATCGAATGGGCGCCACGCTGAAGGGAGCCGCCATGACCTATCCCAAAATCCCCAGCGCCGGCGAGGTCTCCCGCCAGTTCTGCGCCAGCATCGGCGCGGCACAACGCAAGGAGACGCCCTATCGCCATTGGCTGTTCACGGAGATTTTTCCAGAGCGGCTCTGCACCGGCATTCTGACCTTGCCGATCGCGCCGCCCGCTCTCGGCCGCACCGACGGCACCCGCAACAGCTATAACGACCGGCGCAGCTTCATCACCCCAAAGCTCCGCGAAAAATTCCCGACCTGCGCCGTCCTCGCCGAGGCGCTACAGACGCCGGACGTCGCCCGGCTGATGGCCAGAACCTGCGACATCGTGGTTGATGGCAGCTTCCTGCGCATCGAATATATCCAGGATCTGGACGGCGCCTGGCTCGAGCCGCACCATGACATTCCGGAAAAACTGTTTTCCATGGTGATCTATCTCTTCACCGGTCCGGATGCGAAGGAATGGGGCACCGATATCTACGACAGTGAAAAGCGCTGGGTCGGCCAGTCCTTGGGCGAGTTCAATTCCGGCGTGATTTTCGTGCCCGGCGAAAATACCTGGCATGGTTTCGAGCCGCGTCCGATCATCGGCGTCCGCCGCCTGATGGAAATCAACTATGTCGCCCCGAACTGGCGCGACCGCGAGCAGCTCTGCTTCCCCGACCAGCCGATCCGCACCGGCTGAGCGCGACGCATAGGATTGTCCGCGGCGGGATTCGAACCCACGGCCCCAGGATTCGCGCCACTTCGGCTTGCGCCGCCGCGGGGGGGGCGAGCCCCCGCGTTCGTGGCCCGGACTGTCCCTTCACCATGGGCCGCGAAAGCCTTTAGGTGCCGCCCGTCCAGTCTCTACACCTTCCCGGCGCCAGCGACGCCGGGCTTGGCTCGGGAT
>JAKCCP010000036.1 GCA_021841985.1 Pseudomonadota bacterium
GCTTTCTGTTGTGGAACCCCCCGAAACCCAGGCCGCCACTTAGGCACACGCCCGGAATCTACCTCCCAACTTCATCGATAAATAGCCGATGTTTGCTCACGTGTGCCTCATGACCGCGAACCCAGGCAACGCGTCGGTGTAGTGAAGGACCGCGGTGACGGGCAGATTTTCGCAGCCGACCGGGCCATCGATCACCACCCGCAGGCCGCGCACCGCGCTGAAGGCATAAACGGCGCCCCAATAGCCGCCGGCGCGATCATGATCGAGCACCAACATCGTCAGCTCCCGACCGCTTCGGCGGCGCGGCTTCGCGCCAAGCGCGCCGAGCGGGCGCGCTCACGGGCACCTGGCGGCGCCTTCGGCACATCCGCCCAGCCATAGCCGGACGCCTCGTCGCGTCCCACCGCATCGAAGAACGACACCATGCGCGCCAAGCGTTCGCGCCCGCGAAGCTGCGTGGTGACGGTCTCGGCGAGAGCTGCCGCACCGCTTGCGCCAAATAGCGGCCGCGCCGAGACAATGTTGGTGAAATAGACCGCGGGAATACCGGATTCCTTGGCCTTCTGTACAAGCGGCGTGGTGCCGAACACGAGATCAGGGCGCACCGCGCGCATCGCTGCGACGTCTTGCTCGAGCGAGGCGCGATAGTGCACATGCGCGCCGTTGGCGATGAGCCAGTCACGGTCGGCTTGGCTCCATTCCGTCGCGGGACATGCGGTGCCGACATACGGCACCTCCGCGCCTGCCTCGATGAGCAGGCGTGCGACCAGCAATTCCGAACCTTCATAGCCCGAGACGATGATGCGCGCCGCAAGCGGGTGGGCAGTCAAGGCGGCGGCGATCTTCGGCAGAGCGGCAGCCTTGGCGGCATCGATGGCAGCAGCGTCAATGCCAATGGCGCGTCCGAGGGTTTCGAGCCAGGCCGCGGTTCCCGCGAGGCCAACCGGTGCCGATCCCACCACCGGCCGGCCAGCGGCATGGAATTCGCGCACCGAGGCGGTATAAAACGGATGCACCGCGGCGGCAGCCACACTATCGAGCGCCGCGTAGAGATCGCGCCATTCGCGTGCTGGGAGTGGCGGCGCGACACCGAGCCCCATCGGCGCGAGCAGCGCCGCGATGCCGACCGGATCGGCGGGAAACAGCTCGCCGATGAGCGCGACCGTTGGCAGAGCCTCGGTGCGCCGCGCGCGCGGGCGGGCAACCGGCCCTTCCTCCGCCTCATGCCGGGCATAACGCAGCATCGCGCCGGCGAGCACGTCCTTCGCTTCGGCGTGCGTTGGCACGCCGAAGCCAGGCACATCGATGCCGATGATGCGCACGCCATCGATTGCTTTGGGCAAAAGATCGAGCGGCACGCCGGAGGCGGTCGGCACGCAAAGATTGATGACGACGACGGCATCATAATCGTCGGGACGGGCGGTCGCGATCACCGCTCGGCGGATATCCTCGAAAAGTTGGCCGGTGACCAGCGTCTCGGAGTTGAACGGCACATAGCCGACACTGCGCCGCGCGCCATAAAAATGCGAGGTGAAGGTCAATCCATAGACGCAGCATGCCGAGCCCGAAAGGATGGTCGCGACGCGGCGCATTCTCAGTCCGACACGAAGCGAGCCGAAGGCTGGGCACATCGATTGCGGCTGATCATGCGGACCACGCGGATAATCCGCGAGCATGGCGGCGATCTGGTCACTTTTGCCGGCCGCGCATGCCGCCTCCAACATGGTTTCGCGCCCGCCATGACAGCCGCTCGCGGACGACGATGCAGGCGTGGCGATGTCCGCTTCGGTCATGGTGTTCAAACGGCCGCCAGCGTCTGATGTCATCGCCGCCTCCTTACGCATCCTCGTAGAGAACTTCGAGCGACGGCTTCGCGAGCACCGCGGCGCTGGCACACATATCCTCGATCCGAGCCGGATCGAGTGTGACGCCACGCCCCACCGTTTCGCCTTTGAACAAGCTGAGCAGCGCCTCCTGCGCGAGCGGTCGGGGGCGAAGCGGCGGTGCCTCGGCGGTGGCGGTCGCGAGCGCTTCGAACAATCCCCCGAAGCGTTCCCCGCTGCGGCCAATGATCTCATAGCTTGCGCTTTTGCGGCGGATCTCATCATCAGCGGGAATCGCCGCGAGTACCGGGATGCCGGCCGCGGCGGCAAAGGCCGCGGCCTCGCCGGTGCCGTCATCCTTATTGATCACGAGACCGGCGACACCGACATTGCCGCCGAGCTTGTGGAAATATTCCACTGCCGAACACACATTGTTCGCGACGTAAAGCGATTGCAGATCGTTCGAGCCGACGACGATCACTTTCTGGCACATATCGCGCGCGATCGGCAGGCCGAAGCCGCCGCACACGACATCGCCCAAGAAATCGAGCAAAACGTAATCGAAATCCCAATCATGGAAACCGAGTTTTTCGAGCAGCTCGAAACCATGGATGATCCCACGCCCGCCGCAGCCGCGCCCGACCTCCGGCCCACCGAGTTCCATCGCGAACACACCGTCGCGTTTGAAACAGACATCGCTGATCGTCACCTCCTCGCCGGCGAGCTTTTTGCGCGACGAGGTTTCGATGATGGTGGGACAGCTTCTCCCGCCGAACAGCAAAGAGGTGGTATCGCTTTTCGGATCGCACCCAATCAGCAGCACGCGCTTGCCCTGCTGGGCCATCATGTAGCTGAGATTGGCGAGGGTGAAGCTTTTGCCGATCCCGCCTTTGCCATAAATCGCGATGATCTGTTTTTTTCCGAATTTGTCCGACCCCGTGCGATGTGGCGCCTCAGGCGCCGGGTGAGGCTTTGGCATTGCGGTCATGAGCATACCCTCCAATCGAGAATCATTTTGAGGCAAGCGGGATCGCCAAAAGCGGTGCGATAGGCGGCATCGGCGGTGGTGGCGGCGGCGCGGTGGGTGATCAGCCCGGCGAGCGACAACCGCCCCGCCTCCACCATGTCGCGCACCGCCGCGAGATCGCCCGCGGCCCATTCCGCCGCCACCCGCAGCCGCGCCTCGCGCAGGAAAGCCGGAGGAAAGGCAAAGGAAAGCGGCTCGGCGTAAAATCCCGCCAGCACGATCTCACCACCGCGCGCGAGCTTGGCGATCAGACGATCGAGCGCCGCCGAATCGCCACTCGCCTCGAAGATCGCGCGATAGCCCTCCCGCCGATCCTCCTCCGGGGCGATCACCTGATAGCCGCTCGCCCCCGCGGCGCGCGCGGGATTGCGCTCCCACACCACGGGCGGCGGCGCGCCGATGGCGAGCGTGAGACGCGCGAGCAGGCGGCCGAGAACGCCGTGGCCAACGATCAGGTCGGGCGGCACGCAGGTTGCGGCACCAGGGGAAGCGGGAGCGGACGATGTCGCATCCGGCGCAGAGGCGTTGGCGGCGGCGGGGCTTTGCATCGCGTGCCACGCGGTCGCGGCAAGCGCCAGCAGCACCGCCTCCTCGCCGAGATGCTCAGCGAGCGGCAGCACGCGCCGCCCGGGCGCCACCAGATGCCGCGCCGCGCCGCCGAACAGGCCACGCACGGCACCGCTCCAGCGCGCACCGGGGACAAACACCCGCGCCCCCTGTCGTGTGCCAGAAGCGGCGCCGGCCGCAACGACACGGCCGACGGACTCATAGCCAGGAATAAGCGGATACCCCATGCCGGGAAAGGGCGGCATACGGCCTGACCACAGCAGACGCTCGGTGCCGGTGCTGATCCCGCTCCACTCGACCTCGACCACGACCTCGTCTTCGCCAGGCGTCGCCAACGGAAGACGCCGAAGGGCGAGATGTTCAGGTCGCTCCATGACCACGGCAATCGTATCCATCCTTGGACATCTCCCGCGACCGGGGGGTCGCTTTTTATCAAGTGTCACTGTAGATTGACTAATGTAATCGTCAAGTGAATTTTACATTCCGGCAGTTACTGAGCCTCTGCCAAGAGCGCGCCAACCAGCAGCGGGCGACGGGTGGGAAGCCGGCGGACACCACGAAACCCGGCACTTTCCAGCAAAGCGGCGAGGGCGGCGGGCGGGCGCGGCCGGCCGCGCCCCATCGCCAGCAGATAAAAATGGAAGTAGGCGGCAACCGGCTCCGCCCCGGCGACGCCGGCCATCGGCTCGGCGACCAAGAGCCGCGCCCCCGGCGATAGCGCGCGGTGGACGGCGAGAAGGAGGCGAAGCACGCTCGCGTCATCGTGATCATGCAGCACCCGCACCAGGGTCACGAGATCGGCGCCGGCGGGAAGCTCATCCGTGAGAAAATCCCCGCCATACGCCAGCGCCCGCCCTTCGAGCCCAGCGGCGGCGAAACGCCTTCGCGCCCGCGCGGCAACCGCCGGAAGATCGAACAGAATCAGACGGAGCGCTGGCGCGCGCGCCGCGGCGGCAATCACGAACGCCCCTTCCCCACCGCCGATATCGAGCAGAACGCGATGGCGGTGACAGGGATAGGCGTCGAGGATGTCACCGGCGATCAATGGCTGCGAGGCCGCCATCAAGGCGCCATAGGCCGCGACCGCCGCCGCCGAGAGTTGGGCCGGGGCCTCTCCCGTGGCATAGGGCCAGAATCGGGCGAGCGCGATCTCCCCGCGCGTGCCGCGCAGCAAAGCCACCGGATCGGCAAGATCGGCATAGAACATGTCATGATGCGCAATCATCGCGGCGATCGCCGGGTTGCCCGCGAGCACGGCACCGAGCGGGCCGAGCGCAAACCGGCCCTGGCGGCGCGGCTCGGCAATCCCGAGCGCTGCCGCGGCTTCGAGCAGACAGCGCGCCGCCGCCTCGGTCAGATCGAGCCTCGCCGCGAGACCTGGGGCGGTTGGCGCTTCCTCGGCGAGGATTGAGACAAGATCGAAACGCACCACCGCGAGCAGGATCTGCGAATAGACGAAACCCGCGACAAGATCGAACAGCTCTCGCGCGCGGCGCGCGGCGACGCCCGGGGGCAAGCCTCGCGAAGCCTGCCTCGGCGGGCTCCGGCTGGATGTCGGCCCGACGGTTCTCACCCTGCGTGCGGTGTTCGCCGACATCTTCGCCCGCGCCGGCGCCCGGCTCGAGGATTACCTCACGCTCCATCCCGCGGACATTCTCGCGCGCCATGCCTGGAGCGCCGAGGAGCGGCTTGATCTGTTCGCCGCACGCGAGCGCACGATCGACGCCATCGGCGCCTTCGCGGGGGCGGCGGAAGCCGCCGGCTATCGCCGCTTCATCGCTGATGCTGGCCGCCTCTATGCCGCTCTCGATGCCAGTTTTCTGCGCGCCGGCCAGCCCAGCTTGCTCGGCGTGCTGCGTCGCGCGGGACCGGGCGGGCTACGCGCGCTTGCCGGCGTTTCGCGGTTTCGCACACTCTGGCAAGCGCTCGAAACCTATTTCCGCGACCCACGGTTGCGCCAGCTCTTCGGCCGCTATGCCACCTATTGCGGCGCCTCACCCTTTCTCGCGCCAGCGACACTGATGCTGATCGCGCATGTCGAACAAGAGGGGGTGTGGCTGGTCGAGGGCGGCATGTACCGCCTCGCCACCGCGCTCGCGGGGCTGGCGACGGCGCGCGGGGCGATCATCCGCTATGAGAGCGAGGTCACCTCGATCGACGCCGCTGGCGGCCGGGTGGCCGGCGTCACCTTGGCCTCGGGCGAGGTGGTTGCGGCCAACGCGGTGATTGTCAACGCCGACAGCCGCGCTCTCGCCATCGGCCTGTTCGGACCGGCGGCGCGGGCAGCGCTGCCGCGCCAATGCGCGCGCGCGCCGGCTTCGCTGTCGGCGATCACCTGGGCGATGCTCGCATCCGCGCGCGGGTTTCCGCTGCTTCGCCACACCGTGTTCTTTGCCCGCGACTACGCCGCCGAATTCGAGGCCATCCTCAGCCGCGGCGAGAGTCCCGCGGAACCAACCGTCTATGTCTGCGCCGAAGATCGCGGCGCGCGCGAGGCGCCGCCCCCGGCGGGGGCGGAACGGTTATTTCTGATCGTCAACGCCCCGGCGGCGCGCGCGGCTCGCCCCCTCACCGATGCGGAGATCGAACGATGCGAAACGCGGGCATTTTCCCTCCTCGAGCGGGCGGGGCTGACCCTGGAGCCGCGGCCAGGAGCGATGCGACGCACCACGCCGGCGGAGTTCGCATCCCTGTTCCCAGCGAGCGAGGGAGCACTTTACGGCCGCGCGCTCCATGGCTGGCGGGCGGCCTTCCGCCGCCCCGCGGCGCCGACCCGTCTGCCGGGGCTCTATCTCGCCGGGGGGAGCGTGCATCCCGGGCCGGGAGTGCCGATGGCGGCGCTTTCGGGACAGCTCGCGGCGGCGCGGGTGCTCGCGGACCTGGCTTCGACGTCGCGATCCCGCCAGGTGGCTATGCCTGGTGGTATCTCGATGCGCTGAGCGCCGATGGCGAGCACGGCATCACCGTGATCGCCTTCATTGGCAGCGTCTTCTCCCCGTATTACGCGGCCGCGCGCCGCTGGGGCGCCGCTGATCCGCTCGCCCATTGCGCCCTCAACGTCGCGCTCTATGGGGGCGCTCGCAAGCGCTGGGCGATGACCGAGCGTGGCCGGCACCGGCTGTCGCGCAGCGCCGACGCGCTCGCCATCGGGCCGAGCACGCTGAGCTGGGACGAGACCGGTCTCACGGTGCGGATCAACGAGGTGACGGCGCCGTGGCCATCGCGCATCCAGGGTGTCGTTCGCCTGCACTGCCCGCGGATCGCCGAGGAAAGCATCGCCCTCGACGCCGCCGGCCAACATCGGTGGCGGCCGATCGCGCCGGTCGCGGACGCCGAGATCGCCCTGACCCGCCCGGCTCTCTGCTGGTCGGGGCCGGCCTATCTCGACAGCAATTTCGGCGCGGTGCCGCTGGAGAGCGATTTCAGCGGCTGGAGCTGGAGCCGCACCACGCTCCGCGGCGGCACCGTTGTGCTCTATGACGTCATCCCCCGTATCGGCGCGCGTGCCCCGCTCGCGCGGTATTATGCGCGGAGCGGCGATGTCATCACTTTGGTGCCGCCGCCGCCGGTCACGCTGACGCCGACACGCTGGCGGCTATCACGCGCGACCCGCGCCGAAGCCGGCGCGAAAATTCAGGCAACGCTCGAAGATACGCCGTTTTACGCCCGCTCTCTGGTGGCGACGCGGCTTCTCGGCCAAGCGGCGACGGCGATGCACGAAACCCTCGCTCTCGATCGCTTCCGCGCGGCCTGGGTGCAGGCGATGCTGCCGTTCCGCATGCCGCGCTGGTCGGGCGCGGGCGGCAGGCCGGGGTTGCACGCCTCCTGATCATGCGCTGAGCGGCAGGCTATTCGTCAGCCACGGGCGTCACTGGATCCTTTGCCTTAGCCGCGCGCAGCCGCCGCAGCGCGCGGCGGGTGCGCACCAGCTCGATGATCGCGAGCGCCAACACGATCCCTTCGATCAAAAGCCATTCCCAGCGAAACATCGCCTCTCCTCCCGCGTCTCGGCGAACGCCGCCAGGCCGCTCACGCCGTCTGGCGGCTCGGCCCGAGGCCTGCGCGCTCGCAGCCGGCCCGTTCGAGCCGAACAGAGCCTCGCCCTTCGCGCGCGAGACGATCGCGTTCGGCCAGGCGCGCGAAAAGATCGAGCAGCCACGCAACCCGCGCCGAAACGCGCTGGCCAACGCCGGTGACGGGGAGAAAACTCCCGGCCAGCAGCCAAAGCTTCCGCCTCAGCGATACGACAGCGCGGCCGGCGATAGGATTGCCGCCGTTGCGCGCCAAGGCGTGGCCGATCTCGGCGTAAAGCGCCTTGGCGGCGCGAATGCCAGGCCGGCACGCGAAGGGGAGGTCAGCGATCCCGGGCTCTGCGCGTGCGTAAAACCCATCCGCCGCCGCCAGCAGCCGCGCGATTACCGCCCCGAAGATCGGAA
>JAKCCP010000154.1 GCA_021841985.1 Pseudomonadota bacterium
TTCCGATCTGGCGTCTGACCATCCACGCTTTGCCGCTCGCCTTCGCCGCCGATGAAACCGGCGGCATCAATGATCCGCGCGGCATGCATTGCGAGACGCTGGGGGCGCGCCTCCATGTGATCGACGCGACGACGACGGCGCTCCGCAATCTCACCGCCTGCCTCGCGCGCGTCGATCTCGCCATCGCCGAGCTGGTCTCGGCGCCGCTGGCTTCGGGGCTGGCGACGCTGGTCGCCGATGAGCGCGAACTCGGCGCGACCTTGATCGACATGGGCGGCGGCACCACCGGGCTTGCCGTGTTCGCCGAGAACCAGGTGCTGCACACGGCGGTTCTGCCGATCGGCGGGACGCATGTGACGAACGACATCGCCCGCCTGCTCTCGACCCCGATCAGCCACGCCGAGCGGCTCAAGACGCTTTACGGCAATGTCGAGGCGAGCCCGGACGATGAGCGCGAATTCCTCCCGGTGCCGCTGATCGGCGAGGATGAGCGCCATATCGTCAAGGTGCCGCGGAGCATGGTGATCTCCATCATCCGCCCGCGCCTCGAGGAGACCTTCGAACTCCTCAAGGAGCGCCTCGATGGCGCCGGGCTCGCCCGCGATGCCGGCCATCGCGTGGTGCTGACCGGCGGGGCGTGCCAGCTCCCCGGCGCGCGGGAGCTGGCGGCGCGGATTCTCGGCCGTCAGGTGCGGCTCGGCCGCCCGCTCAAGCTGCGCGGCCTCCCTGATCTGATGAGCGGTCCCGGCATCGCCACCGCCGCCGGCCTGCTCGCCTACGCGGGCGGCGCCGGGCGCGGCCTTCCCGATCTCGACCTCGATTCCGAGCGGCCGGCCGGCCTGTTTCGCCGCCTGGTCGATTTCCTGCGCGAGCGCGTCTGATGCCAGGCGCGCTTTTCATCCAACCTTTCCGCATCCGGCCTTAAAGGGGGAGATGTCCCAATGACCCTGAACCTCACCGTTCCGCAGCATCTGCACACCGATTTCACGCCCCGGATCACCGTCATCGGGGTTGGTGGCGGCGGCACCAACGCGGTCGACAACATGATCTCGCTCAATCTCCAGGGGGTGGATTTCGTCGTCGCCAACACCGACGCGCAGCAGCTTCTGCATTCGCGCGCCGATCGCCGGGTGCAGCTCGGCCCGCACATCACCCAGGGGCTCGGCGCCGGCGCCAAGCCCGAGATCGGCCGCGCCGCGGCGGAGGAGGCGGCGGAGGAACTCTATCGCCATCTCGACGGCGCCCACATGGTGTTCATCACCGCCGGCATGGGCGGCGGCACCGGCACGGGTGCGGCGCCGGTGATCGCGCGCATGGCCCGCGAGCGCAACATCCTCACCGTCGGCGTGGTGACCAAGCCGTTTTCCTTCGAGGGGCCGCGTCGCGCCCGCGCCGCCGAACTCGGGATCGAGGAATTGCAGGAATATGTCGATACCCTGATCGTCATCCCGAACCAGAACCTGTTCCGCCTGGCCAATGAGCGCACCAGCTTCCGCGAAGCCTTCAAGATGGCCGATCACGTGCTCTACATGGGGGTGCGCGGGGTCACCGATCTGATGGTGGTGCCGGGTCTCGTCAATCTCGATTTCGCCGATATCCGGACGGTGATGGCCGAGATGGGCAAGGCGATGATGGGCACCGGCGAGGCAGACGGCGAAAACCGCGCCGTGCGCGCCGCCGAGGCGGCGATCAACAACCCGCTGCTCGAGGATACCAGCATGGCCGGGGCGCGCGGCCTTTTGATCAACATCACCGGCGGCGACGACATGACGCTGTTCGAGGTCGATCACGCCGCCAACCGCATTCGCGAAGAGGTGGACGAGGACGCGAACATCATCTTCGGCTCGGCGGTGGATGAATCCCTGAACGGGCGCATCCGCGTCTCGGTGGTCGCGACCGGGATCGACACGCCGCGCGAGCAAGCGGCCGAGCGGCCGCGGCTGGTCGCGCTCGGCGGCGGCTATGCCGGGACCGAGGAGGCGACGGCGGTGGCCGGCGTGGCTGCCGAGATGCCGCAACCGCAGGCCGTTTCCCGGTTTTCGCCGGCGCCGCGGCACAACGGCGCCGCGCCGGTCGTGCCGGCGCCACGCGCGGCGTTCGCGGCGCATCCCGAAGACGCTGGGCGGGGGCAGGAATCACCGCGTTTCGAGCCGGCCCCACGCGCCATGGAAGCGCCCCCGGCTGAGGCGCGTGACCCCGATATGCGTGATCCCAATATGCGTGATCCCAATATGCGTGATCCCGATATGCGTGATCCGGGGGGGCGGCGGGTCGAGCCCCGTGTCGCCGCGTCGGCGGCCGCGCCGCGCGGCTTGTTTGCAGCACCGCGCCCGGGCGCGACCCAGGCCCCGATTCAGACCCAGACCCAGACCCCGACCCAGACTGGGCCCCAAACCGCCCCCCCGCCCCCCCGTCCGAGCCTCTTCGGCACCGTGACCGGCGCGCTCCGCCGCAATTTTCAAGCCGCCCGCGCCGCCGAGGCGGACGCCTCGCCGCTGGCCACGGTTGGGCGCGAGCGCTATGCCGAGGAAGCGCCGCGAGAGATGCCGCGGGCCAGCGTGCGCCCGGCCGGGGAGGAGGATATCGGCCTCGAGATCCCGACCTTCCTGCGCCGGCAGACCTCGTGAATTGCGCCGATTCTGTGGCAAAAATACTGCAAGAATAGGGTGTTGTCGCGAAACAATCAGAAATAATGATTGACTGGCGCCGCCCCCCGAAGCTGCTTAGCTTGAGGGGCGGAACGAGTATCGGGTGTTCCGTGCCGGCGGGTAGGCCGGGTTTGCCGTGGCTATTGGCGGCGCGTGAACGAGATCGAATGGAACCCATGGATTTTTTGACCGACACCCTGCCGCCCCGCGCCCTTCCGCAAGGCCAGTTACCGCGTGGCGCGGCGCCGGTTGCCGCCAGCCACCGGGGCCTGCCCGGGCAGCGGGCGCTTCCCCGGCAGCGGACGCTCAAGGAAGCCATCGGCTGTGTCGGTGTCGGGCTTCATGGCGGGCGCGAGGTTGCGCTCACCCTCCACCCCGCGGCGCCGGGAAGCGGCATCCGCTTCCGCCGCGGCGATCTCGGCGTCGATATCCCGGCGCGCTTCGATGCCGTCGCCGATACCCGCTTATGCACCGAAATCGCCGCCGCCGATCGGCCTGACGCCGCCATCGGCACCATCGAGCATGTCATGGCGGCGCTCGCCGGCTGCGGCATCGATAACGCCGTGGTCGAGGTCGATGGGCCGGAAATCCCGATTCTCGATGGCTCCGCCGCGCCTTTCGTCTTTCTCATCGATTGCGCCGGGGTGGTCGAGCAGGAGGCGCCGCGGCGGGTGATCGAAATCCTCCACCCGATCGAGGTCCGCGCCGGCCGCGCCTGCGCCGCCCTTCTCCCCGCCCGCGGCCCCGAGGCGGCGATGGCGGGTGAGCTGGAAATGGCTTTCTCCATCGCCTTCGACGCGCCGGCGATCGGGCGCCAGTCCCTGCGCTTGCGGCTCACCGAGGACGGGTTTCGCCATGAATTGGCGCATGCCCGCACCTTCACCCTCGCCGCCGAGATCGAGGGGCTGCGCGCCAGCGGCCGCGCCCGCGGCGGTAGCCTCGATAACGCGGTGGTGGTCGATGGCGCGCATGTGCTCAACCCGGGGGGCTTGCGCGCCCCCGATGAATTCGTCCGCCACAAGCTTTTGGATGCGGTCGGCGATCTCGCCCTGGCCGGGGCGGCGCTGCGCGGGCGCTTCGTCGCCCATTGTTCCGGCCACGCCCTGAACAACCGCCTGCTCCGCGCGCTGTTCGCGAGCGAAGGCGCCTGGCGCGAAATCAAGCCCGCGGCCTCCCCCCGCCTTTCCGTCGCCGCCTGATTTTTCCACCCCCCAACTTTTCCACGCCGCCCGACTTTTCCACACCGCCCGACTTTCCGATGTGGGGCGGTCGTCCGTCGCGCCGATTTCCATCGCGTTGAATGCCCGGATGCTGGCGCGGCCGGGTGATCACGCTCTAAACTGACCGGGATCAGCGGAGAGAACGTCATAACGCTCGCGGTTTTTTTGCCCCTCGTCCTGCTCGTCGTCGGCTTTGCCGCCGGGGTGCAGAACGCGCTGGCCGGGGGCGGGTCGTTCCTCACGTTTCCGGCGCTTTTGCTCGCCGGGATGGATGCGCGGGCGGCCAATATCACCTCCACCGTCGCGCTCTTTCCCGGCCAGGTGACGACCGGGCTCGCCGGGCGGCGTGACGTTGCCGGGGGCGCGGGGTTGTCGTTCGCGCTGCTGGTCGGGATCAGCCTGGCCGGCGGGGTCGTCGGGGCGCTGCTCCTGCTTGCGACGCCGCCGCGATTTTTCGCCCGCTTGGTGCCGTTTCTCGTCCTGTTCGCGACGGCGGTTTTCGCCTGGGGCAGTTTTGGACGCCGCCAGCAGGGGGGGGTTCGCATCGGCCGCGCCGGCGCGGGTGCCGCGCAGTTCGTGATCGCGATCTATGGCGGGTATTTCGGTGGTGGCATCGGATTTCTCATGCTCGCCGTGCTGACCCTCGCCGGTCTTGCCCTCCGTCAGGCGGGGGCGACGAAAAACGCTCTGGCGGCGGCGATGAACGCGGCGGCGGTCGTGGTTTTCGCCGGCGGCGGCGAGGTCCATTGGCTGGCCGCGATCAGCCTCGGCATCGGCGCCATCGCCGGCGGCCAGGTCGGCGCCTGGCTGCTGCGCCGGGTCGATGACCGGAAGCTCCGCATCGGTGTCGTTCTGATCGGTGTCGCGCTGACCATCGGGCTCTTTCTGCGCCAGCCCTGATCTCGTGATCCGTCCCGATCTCGTGAAAAGACATGACGGGCGGGACGGGGTCGGCTATAGGGAGGCGCCGATGACACCCTGCCACCGTAGCGATCGAACGCCCGCTTCCCGCCGCCCGTGCATCAGTGCCGCCGGCGCGGGGCTGCTCCTGCTCGCCGTCGCAGCACTCGCCGCCTGTTCGTCGTCGAGCAACGATGAGGACGTGTCCAAGATCCCGGTCGAGCAGCTTTACAATCAGGGTCTCGATGCGCTGAACGCCGGCCGCTACACGATCGCGACCAAGCGCTTCGACCAGTTGCAATCCAATTACCCCTATTCCGCCTGGGCCGCGAGCGCCCAGTTGATGGACGCCTATGCGCAATACGCCAGCGGCAAGTTCAGCGATTCCTCCGCGACCCTCGACCGCTTCATCCAGCTCCACCCGACCAGCAAGGATATCGCCTACGCCTATTATCTCCGCGCCCTCGATTTTTACGAGCAGATCGTCGATGTCCAGCGCGACCAGAAGAACACCCAGCTCGCGCTCGCCGCCCTCAAGGAGGTGGTCAACCGCTTCCCTGACAGCGCCTATGCCCGCGACGCCCGCTTCAAGATCGATCTCTGCCTCGATCACCTCGCCGGCCAGGAGATGTCGATCGGGCGCTGGTATGAGGGCCAGGGTCTCTATGCCGCCGCCATCAACCGCTATCAGCGCGTGGTGCAGGATTACCAGATGACCAACATGGCGCCGGAGGCGCTCTATCGGCTGACCGAAATCTACATGCTGATCGGCATGCCCGATCAGGCGAAAAAGACGGCGAGCGTCTTGCAGCACAATTATCCGAACAGCGAATGGTATCGCGATAGCTGGAATCTGCTCGTCGATGATCATCAGGTCTCCGGCAAGCCGGTGGGGGAGGCGGATAATTCCGGGTTTCTCCACCGCGTCTTCGGCTGGATTTTTTGAACCGCGACCGCGTCGCCCGCCCGCATGCTGAGCGCCCTCTCGATCCGCGACGTGGTGCTGATCGAACGCCTCGATCTCGATTTCGACGCCGGCCTCACCGTGCTGACCGGCGAGACCGGGGCCGGCAAATCGATTCTGCTCGATAGCCTCGGCTTGGCGCTGGGGGCCCGCGCCGAGGGCGCCATGGTCCGCGCCGGGGCCGAGCAGGCGAGTGTCGCGGCCATTTTCACGCTGCCGCCGGCGCATCCGGCGCGTGCTTTCCTCGCCGCGCAGGGGGTCGCCCAAGAGGTCGAAATCGGCGCCGAGATCATGCTCCGCCGTGTCGTCTCGCGCGAGGGCCGCTCGCGCGCCTTCATCGACGACCAGCCGGTCGGGGTCGCGCTGCTGCGCGGCCTCGGCGCGTTGCTGGTCGAGGTGCAGGGCCAGCACGAGCAGATGGGGCTCGCCGATCCCGCCTCGCATGCCGCCCTCCTCGATGATTTCGGCGCAGCATGGGATTTGCGCGACGCGGTCGCCGAGGCCTGGCGGCGCTGGCGGGCGGTCCTCCTCGATGAGGCTGAGGCGAAAGCGGCGCTGGCCGCGGCGGCGCGCGATCAGGACTGGCTCGCCCATGCCGAGGCCGAGCTTGCCGCCCTCGCCCCGGCGCCGGACGAGGAGGCGCATCTGGCCGGCGCGCGCCAGAATTTGCAGCAGCAGGCGCGCGAGGCGGAGGCTCTGGCGATGGCGCTCGCCGAACTCGCCCCGCGCGATCGCCGCCATTCCGGCCCCGCCGCCGCGCTGCGCGCCTCTGCCCGCGCGATCGAGCGGGCGGCGCGACGCCAGCCATCGGCGGAGGCCGCCGAGGAGACCGGCGCCGCGGAGGCCGCGTCCCGCGCCGACATCCTCGCCGCGATCGGCCGTGCCGAGGAAGCGGTCGCGGAGGCGGAGCGGCTTCTGGAAGCGGCGCTGGCGGCCCTGGCCGTCGATCCGCGCCAATTGGAGGTCGCCGAGGAGCGGCTATTCGCGCTCCGTGCCGCGGCGCGCAAGCATCAGGTGACGGTCGCGGAACTCCCGGCCCTGCTCGACGATCTGCGCCGCCGCCGCGCCTCGCTGGCGGAGGGGGCGGCGCGGCTCGAGGCGCTGGCGGCGGCCGCGGCGGCGGCGCGGGCGGCCTATCTCGAGGCGGCGGCGCGGCTTGCGGCGCGCCGGGCGGAAGCGGCGCGACGGCTGGAGCGGGCGATCGCGCGCGAACTGGCGCCGCTCAAATTCGCCGCCGCCCGCTTCATGGTCGAGATCACGAAGCTTGCGGACTCCGCCTTCGGCGCCTTTGGGACGGAGGCGGTGCGCTTCCTGATCGCGACCAACCCCGGCGAGGCGCCAGGGCCGCTCGCCCGCATCGCCTCGGGCGGCGAGATGTCGCGGCTGATGCTGGCGCTGAAAGTGGTGCTGGCGCGATTTTCGCCGGCTCGGACGCTGATTTTCGACGAGGTCGATGCCGGGATCGGCGGTGCGACGGCGGCCGCCGTCGGCGAGCGCCTGGCCCGCGTCGCCGACGGGTTGCAGGTTCTGGTGGTAACGCACAGCCCGCAGGTCGCGGCGCGCGGGACGCGCCATCTCAGGGTCGCGAAGACGCTTGCCCGCGGCCGCGCGAGCACGGTGATCGAGCCGCTCGCCGGCCGCGCGCGGCGCGAGGAGATCGCCCGCATGCTGGCCGGCGAGACCATCACCGAGGCCGCCCGCGCCGCCGCCGACGATCTGCTGGGCGCGGCATGAGCGGGCGCCCGCCGGTCGAGGAACTCACGCCCGCGGCGGCGGCGGCCGAGCTTGCCGATCTCGCCGCCGAGATCGCGCGGCTGGATGCCGCCTATTATCAGGACGACGCGCCGGAGGTCACGGACGCCGTCTATGACGCGCGCCGCGCCCGCAATAATGCGATCGAGGCGCGGTTTCCCGATCTCGTCCGCGCCGATAGCCCCACCCGGCGTCTCGGCGCGGCCCCCGCCGCGGGGTTCGCCAGGCGCCGCCATTTGCAGCCCATGCTCTCGCTCGGCAATGTCTTCTCGGAGGCCGATTTCGCCGAATTCTGTGCCCGCGTGCGCCGCTTTCTCGGGCTCGCCGAGGACGCCGCGTTCGCCTTCGTCGGCGAG
>JAKCCP010000070.1 GCA_021841985.1 Pseudomonadota bacterium
TCCCGCACGCCTTCAAGGTCTTCGCGGCGCTGTTGCGCAACCGCTCGGGGCTCACGATCGGGCCGGACAAGCTCTATCTGCTGGAAACCCGTCTCACGCCGCTGCTCAGGCAGCACCGGATTGCCAACCTGGACGGGCTGGCCACGCGGCTCGCCCAGGGTCGCTGCGAAAAACTCGCCCGCGCGGTGGTCGAGGCGATGGCCACCAACGAGACGTATTTCTTCCGTGACATCACCCCGTTCGCGCATTTCCGTGACCACACCCTGCGGTATCTGCACGCCTCCCGCCCGGCCAGCGCCAGCTTGCGCCTCTGGTCGGCGGCCGCCTCGACCGGGCAGGAGGCCTATTCGCTGGCGATGATCGTGGCCGAAAGCAGCCCCTGGCTCGGTGCGCGCGGCATCGAGATTGTGGCCACCGACATCGCCCGCGCGCCGCTGGAGCGCGCCCGCGCCGGACACTACACCCAGTTCGAGATCCAGCGCGGCGTGCCGATGGCGGCGCTGGTCCGGCATTTCCAAAAACAGGAGGCGGGCTGGCGGATCGCCGAGAATCTGCGCGCCATGGTCCGTTTCCAGGAGTGGAATCTGCTCACCGATCTCAGCCCGCTCGGCCGCTTCGACGTCATCTTCTGCCGCAACGTGCTGATCTATTTCGACCGCCCGACCAAGATGCGCGTGCTGGAGGCGCTCGCCGGACAGCTCGCCCCGGATGGCGTACTCTATCTCGGCGGCGCCGAGACGACGCTCGGGCTGACCTCCCGGCTGGTCCCCGAGCCGGGCGCGCCCTCGGTCTATCGCCGTGTCTCGGACGCGACCGGGACGATCGCGCTTGAGATGAACGCGAGCAGCAGCGCGGCCGCCTCGGCGATCGAGAGGCGCCCGGTATCGAGGCCCAGATCGGGCGCGTTCGGCACCTCGTAGCTGCCATCGGTGCCGGTGAAGCCGCGCAGGTCGCCCTTGCGGGCGCGGGCATAGAGGCCCTTCGGGTCGCGCGCCTCGCAGATCGCGGCATCGGCGGCGATATGGACTTCGAAGAAGAGATCGCCGGCGATCCGCCGCGCCGCGGCGCGCATCGCGGCCTGCGGCGAGATCAGCGCCACGATCACCACCAAGCCAGCTTCGGCCATCAGCCGTGCCACCTCGGCGGTGCGGCGCACATTCTCCTCGCGCTCGCGGGGCGAAAAGCCGAGATCGGCATTGAGCCCGCTGCGCAAGGTGTCGCCATCGAGCACCACCGCGTCGATGCCCTCGGCGAAAAGCTGTTGTTCGGCCTGACGCGCCAGCGTCGATTTGCCGGCGCCGGGCAGACCGGTGAGCCAGAACACCGCGCCGCGATAGCCCTTGGCCGCGGCGCGCTGGGCATGGGACACCGCGGCGTCGAGCGGGAAGATGGCGTCATGGCGGCGCGCCGGGCCGAGAACGGGCGCGCCCCCGACGATCCGCTGGTAGCCATCGACGAGCACGCCGCGCCCGCCCGCCCCGCCCGAGCGGAAGGCGTCGAACAGCACCTCCTCGGCGCAGGCGAGAGTGATATCGGCAAAACCCTCGGGCGGCACCTCGTCGCCCGGCTGCGCGCTCAAATCCTCGATGCGCACCACCGCGTCGATGGCGGTGACGCGCACCGGGTATTCGGCGGTGGCCAGCCGCAGGTGAAAACTCTCGCCGACGCGAAGCGGCTCCTGGCGCAGCCAGAACACGCGGGTGGCCAGCCGCATGGCGCGCTCGGGTGGATGGGCCGGATCATAGAGGATATCGCCACGCGCCACGACCACTTCCGGCTCCAGCACCAGCGCGACCGATTGGCCAGCGCAGGCGGCCTCGGGCGCCGGCGCATTCCAGGTCTCGATCGCCGTGATGACCGCGCGATGGCCGGCCGCCCCGATCACCACGGTGTCGCCACGGCCGAGCCGGCCGCTTTCGATACGCCCGACGACGAGCCGGCGCTCACCCTGGCGATAGACATCCTGCACCGGCAGCCTGAGCGGGCCGGAAACCGGTAGAAGAGGCGCGGAAAGCCCCATCAGCGCCTCGGCCAGCGTCGGCCCATCATACCAGGGCATGCGCGTCGAGCGCGTGGCGATATTATCGCCGTCCTTGGCGGAAGCCGGGATGATGGCACGCGGGGTGATCTCGAGCCGCGCCAGCAGGGCGCCGAGTTCGGCCGCCGCGGCATTGGTGCGGGTCGGGTCGAAAGCGAGGAGATCGGCCTTGTTGAGGACGACGATGACCTCGGGCACGCCGATCAGGCGGAGCAACATGGCGTGGCGGCGGGTCTGCTCGCGCACGCCCTCGGCGGCGTCCACCACCAGCACCGCCCCGGCCGCGCCGGCCGCGCCGGTGATCATGTTGCGCAGGAACTGGCGATGGCCGGGAGCATCGACGATGACGAAGCCGCGCCCGGCGAGCGTGAAGGGCAGGCGGGTGGCGTCGATCGTCACCCCCTGGTCGCGCTCGGCCTGCAGCGAATCGAGCAGGAACGACCACTCGATGCCGAGCCCGCGCTTGCGGCTGGAGGCCAGCGCGGCGTCGAGCCTGCCATCCTGGAGATTATCGGTATCGAAGAGCAGCCGACCGATCAGCGTCGATTTGCCGTGATCGACATGGCCGACGATGACGATCGGCGTCGGCGCGGCGGCCGCGGCTGGATCATTGGAAAGGGGGGCGTTCATGGTGGACTCCGGCATTACAAGGCCAGGGCGCTGCCCTGGACCCGCTGGGGCCAGCGGCCCCAGACCCGCATCATGGGAAGGGTTCCAAGGGCTCCGCCCTTGGTGGGGTCCAGGGGCCAGGCCCCTGGTCTGGATTTCTCGCGGACCACTAGAGATAGCCCGCGGTGCGCAAGCGCTCGAAGGCGTCTTCCGCCTCGTGGTCCATCGCGCGGCCGGCGCGCTCGGGCTCGCGGGTAGCGTAAAGCTCGGCGATGATTTCCTCGACCGTCGCGGCCTCGCTCGCCACCGGAAACGTGATGTCCTGATCGCCGAGCGAGCGATAGCGCTGGCCGTTGCGGGCAAAATAGAGATCGACCACGGGAATGTTCTCGCGCGCGATATAGCGCCAGATATCGACCTCGCGCCAAGCGAGCAAGGGGTGGACGCGGACATGGGCGCCAGCCTCGATCGGGGCGGCGAACTGGTCCCAGAATTCGGGCGGCTGGTTGCGCACGTCCCAGCGATGGCTGGCTCCGCGCGGGCTGAAAACGCGCTCCTTGGCGCGCGTCGCCTGCTCGTCGCGGCGGATGCCGGCGATCACGCCGGCCAACCGATGGCGCTCGATCAGGGCGGCGAGCCCGGCGGTCTTGCGCGCCGCCGAGCGCGCCGCTGGCGGCAGGCTGGGATCGATCTCCTCCACTGGCGGGCAGGTGCCGATGATCAGATCGAGCCCCCATTCCGCGGCATAGCGGGTGCGGAATTCATACATCTCGGGGAATTTCTTGCCGGTATCGACATGCATCACCGGAAACGGCACTTGGCCGAGAAAGGCTTTCCTGGCAAGCCATAGGCAGACATTGGAATCCTTGCCGAGCGACCACAGCATGGCGAGCGGCTTGAGCCGCTGATAGGCCTCGCGCAGGATGAAGATGCTCTGGCTTTCCAGTTGGTCGAGATCGGTCATGGGGCGTCGTCCGATTTGTGGGTCACGCGGCGGGATTATCGGGGCGGAGCGGCGAGCGGGCGATGGATACCGCATTCCGTCTTGGCGTGCAGCACCCAGCGGCCGGCGCGCGGGTCGGTGCCGGGTTGGGTCGGGCGCGTGCAGGGGGCGCAGCCGATCGAGCGGAAGCCCTGGGCAAGAAGCGGGTGCGGCGCGAGGGCGCGGGCGGCGAATTCCGCCGCGATGCGCGCGGCATCCCAATCCGCGAGCGGGTTGATTTTGATTTTGCCATCGACCAGCTCAATCAGCGGCAGGTGACGGCGGCTCGCCGCCTGGAAGCGCTTGCGCCCGCTCACCCAGGCATCGAAGGGCGCCAGGGCGGCAGCGAGCGGGGCGATTTTGCGGCGCGCGCAGCAGGCGTCGGGATCGACCCGCCAGAGATCGCCTGACGGATCGCCATGCGCGAGCGCGGCCGGGTCGGGGCGGATGTCACGCACGTCCGAGAGCCCGAGCTGCGCGGCGAGCGCCGCGCGATAGGCCAGGGTTTCTCGGAAATGCTGGCCGGTCTCCAGGAACAGGACCGGGGTTCTGGGGTCGATTTCGGCCACCAGCGCCAGCAGTACAGCCGATTCCGCCCCGAAGGAGGAGACCACGGCGATGCGGCCGGGAAACGCCGCGCGGATCGCATGGCGGAGCAGCGCCACGCCATCGGGGAGGGTGGCGCTGCCGCCGGAGACGGCGTTTAGCGGAGGAAAACCGGACATATATATTTACCACAAATAATTTGCGTTGTTTATAGAATTTATTTCCACTCGTTTTGCAATGTAATTTTTTCATAATACGTTTTCTAATTGGTCTATTGACAGGCCTCTCACGCCGGGCAAGGCGCCGCCGGATGGAGCAGGCCTTCCGCGCGCATTTCCGCCCATAGCGCGGGCGGAATCGGCTGGCGGAACAGCGCCAGATTGCGCCGTACCTCCTCCGCCCGCACCGCCCCCGGCACGACCGCGGCGACCGCCGGATGGCCGAGCGGAAATTGCAGCGCTGCCGCCGCGAGCGGCACCTGATGGCGGACGCAGATCGCTTCCAACCGCGCGACGCGCGCCCTGATCTCGGATGCGGCCGGTTTGTAGTCATATTGCGCCCCCTCGCGGGCACCGACGGCGAGAATGCCGGAGTTGAACGGGCCGGCGATCAGGAGGCGGATACCGCGCGCTTCGGCCAACGGCAGCAAGCGCTCGATCGCGCCCTGCTCCAGCAGCGTATAGCGCCCGGCGAGCATGAGGCAGTCGAGATCGACTTCGCGCAAGAAGCGCTCGGCCGAGCCGATTTCGTTGATCCCCGCCCCGATCGCCCGCACCACGCCCTGCGCGCGGAGTTCGACGAGCGCCTTGGCCGCCCCCGCCACCGCCTCGCGATAGCGCTGCTCATAGGCTTCGGCGCTGCCATGGGTCCAGACATCGACATCGTGGATCAGCAGAATATCGATACGGTCGATGCCGAGCCGTTGCAGGCTCTGCTCGATGGCGCGCATCGTGCCATCATAGCTGTAATCCAGCACCGGCTGCATGGCGAGCGAGCCGGCCCATATGCCGCGCTCGACTTTTTCTATCGGCCGCGGCTCCAGCCAGCGGCCCACCTTGGTCGAGAGCACGTAACTCTCGCGCGGCATCTGGCGCAGCACATGGCCGAAGCGGTGCTCGGAAAGCCCGTGGCCGTAATAGGGCGCGGTGTCGAACAGACGGATGCCGGCGTCATAGGCGGTGCGGATGGTCCCCAGCGCCTCCGCCTCGGGCAAGCGGGCATAAAGATCGCCGAGCGGCGCGCCGCCCAGACCGAGCACCGGGATCTCGATCCCGGCGCGCCCGGCACGCCGGCCGATGATGCGCATATCGGTTTCTTGCATGGACTTTTCTCCTGCGATCGCCGCAACCTGTTGGCGTTTTGCGCGCGAGTTGTGAAAAAAACGCTTTCGCCCCGGCCTACCCCGGCGTTAGGCTGAGGGAAAGTCAAAAAAGGGGAGAGAAATCGATGGAATTCGGGTACTTCACCATGCCCTCGCATCCCCCCGAGAGGGGGCTCAAGGATGGCGTCGAGTGGGATCTGCGGACGCTCCGCTGGCTGGATACCCTGGGCTATGCCGAGGCCTGGATCGGCGAGCACCACACCGCGCCCTGGGAGCCCAATCCGGCGCCCGACCTGCTGATCGCCCAAGCGCTTCGCGAGACCAAACGCATCCGCCTCGGCCCCGGCGGTTTTCTCCTGCCCTATCACCACCCCGCCGAACTCGCCAACCGGCTCGCCATGCTCGACCATCTCTCGGATGGCCGGCTCAATTTCGGGGTCGCGGCGAGCGGGCTGCCGAGCGATTGGGCGATGTTCCATGTCGACGGCATGTCGGGCGTCAACCGCGACATGACGCGCGAAGCCCTCGAGATCATCCTGCGCCTGTGGGCGGCCGAGGCGCCTTTTGACTATGCGGGGAAATTCTGGAACGTCTCGCGCCCGGATACGATGTTCGGATTTCTCAAGCCGCATCTCAAGCCGTTGCAGAAGCCGCATCCGCCGATCGGCGTCGCCGGGCTCTCGAAGAATTCCGACACCCTGAAACTCGCCGGCGAACGCGGCTTTATTCCTATGAGCCTCAATCTCAACCCGGCCTATGTCGCGAGCCATTGGGACGCCGTCGAGATCGGCGCCGCCCGCACCGGGCGCACGCCCAACCGCGCCGATTGGCGGCTGGTACGCGAGATTTTTGTCGCCGAGACCGATGCCGAGGCCTGGCGGCTGTCGGTGGGTGGCATGATGGGGCGGATGATGGGCGAGTATTTCCTTCCCCTCCTGGCCCAGTTCGGCTTCCTCGAATATCTCAAACACGACCCCAGCGTGCCGGATAGCGACGTCACGGTGGAGTATTGCGCCCGCCACAACTGGATCGTCGGCTCGCCTGCGACGGTTGCGGAAAAAATCGAGCGGATCAATCACGAACTGGGCGGCTTCGGCAGCCTGCTGGTGTTCGGCTTCGACTACAGCGAAAACCCCGGCGCCTGGCATACCTCGCTTGGCTTGCTGCAAACCGAGGTGCTGCCACGGCTTGGCTCGCTCGCCCCCCGGGCCACCCTGGTCGCCGCCAAATAGCGGGGCGAAAATCCGGGGCTCGCGATGGCAAGGATGCGAGCCCCGCCGCGTGATTCTGATCAGGCCAGCGCTTCGGAAAAAGCGCGCTCGGAGGTCACGTTCGCGGGCAGCGATGGGGTTTCGGCATAGCGCCCGCCATCGGTTATGACCTCCCAGACCTCGGGCCGCGCCGCGAGAACCTCCTTGAGCATGGTCGCGAGCCTGATATAGGCAGGCTGGCGCAGGCCGTGATACTCCACCAGCGGGCCAAGTTCACGGAAATTCACCGCGGTCATGCGCAACAAACGGAGCAGTCTGCGGTCCAATATCGCCAGCCAATGCGTGTGTCCCGCTTCGATGCTCATGCGCACGGCCCCTTGAATGAGCCAGAGACGGAGCGCATGCAGCGCGGTGCCGATGACGCCGAGGCGATCACGCGAAATCGCAAAGCGGGAAACCTCCCCAGTGCGCAGCACGGGCAGCGGCGCCAGCCGTTCCGGGGCGCAGAAACGCTGCATCGGGAAACTCATCTCCGGCCGGTCAGCGCGCGGCAGCACGAGGCGCACCGTGCCGACGACATCGCCGCTGCGGCGGTGGCGCAGCACCGTATGTCGCGCATGGGCATCATACTCGTCCATCTCCAGCCCATTGATGCCGCCTAGGAAATCATTCTCGACACAATAGACCTGATGGCGGACGCGATAGGCTTCATGGCGCAGTGCATCGCTATCGGCGGGCACAGCCTCGAATGCCGCGTTCACGGCGGCGATCTCGTCGGCCAGGGAAGCAACACTCATGGCATGACACTCCTCGGCTATCGCCGGCGGGCGACAGCGGTGATGGTGACAGGGGGAACGATCACGAAACCGGGGGGAACGATCACGAAACCGGCAGGTCGGCGAGCGCGTCGGGGTGGCGTTCGGGCAGGGCGGCATCCTCGCGCGCCACGATCAGCGCATCGAGGCCGAGCCGGGTGGCGCGCCCCGTGACCGACGTGCCGCGCACCTCGCCGATGCGCCCGATGAACAGCACATCCTCGGGCGCGCCGATTTCAGCGCGAAAGGAGCGGGCGAATGCCGCGAGCCCCGCCTCGCCCGAGGAGCTGGAAGTA
>JAKCCP010000310.1 GCA_021841985.1 Pseudomonadota bacterium
CCCGCCCGCGTGATCAGGCGCCCGACCCCCGCGATGAGCCGCCGCGTCTCGATGCGGTTCTCACCGCCAACGCCGCCGAGCGGTTGCAGGTGATGGATTTCGAGGCCATGGGGGTGGACGAAATCGCGCTCGCCAAGCGCGAAATCCGCCGCCTCGTTCTCCCCCTCGATGCCCGCCGCACCCGCCGCCGCCGCGCCGACCCCATGGGGGCCGAAACCGATCTCCGCGCGACCCTCCGCCAGAGCCTGCGCCAGGGTGGCGAGATCCTGACGCTTGCCCATGCCAGCCGCACCGAACGCCCGCCGCCGCTCGTCGTGATTTGCGATATTTCCGGATCGATGGCACGTTACGCACAGATTTTGCTGCATTTTCTTCACGCCGTCAGCAATGAGCGCGAGCGCGTGCAGGTGTTTTTGTTCGGCACACGCCTCTCCAACATCACCCGCCAATTGCGCTATCGCGATCCCGAGGTCGCGTTCCAGATGGTTGCCCATGTGGTGCCGGACTGGTCGGGCGGGACCAGGATCGGGGAAGCGCTCGCGACCTTCAACCGCCGCTGGGCGCGGCGCGTGCTCGGCCAGGGCGCGATCGTGCTTCTGGTGACGGATGGGCTGGATCGCGACGGCGCCGTCGGCCTCGCGGAAAACATGGATCGCCTGCGCCGCTCCTGCCGGCGGCTGATCTGGCTCAATCCGCTGTTGCGCTGGGAGGGATTCCAGCCCAAATCACAAGGCGTGCGGGCGATGCTACCCTATGTCGATGAGTTTCGCCCGGTGCATAATCTCGCCAGCCTGCGCGGGCTGATCGATCTGCTCTCCCGCCCGGCGCCGGCCCGCGAGCGGATCATGGCGTTGGCCTCGTGAGGGTGGAAATGAGCGAAATCGAACCGGTGGAAGACATACTTGCGATCGCGGAAACCTGGCGCGCGGCCGGCGAGACGGTGGCGCTGGCGACGGTGACCGAGACCTGGGGCTCCTCGCCCCGCCCGGCGGGCAGCCAGATGGCGATCACCGCCAGCGGGCGGATGGCGGGTTCGGTCAGCGGCGGCTGCATCGAGGGCGCGGTCGCCGAGGCGGCGCGCGAGACGATCACCAGCGGGGTGCCGCGCCTCCTTGATTTCGGCGTGACCCATGAGCGCGCCTGGGAGGTCGGGCTCGCTTGCGGCGGCAAGGTCAAGGTGTTCGTGGAGGCCCTGGCATGACGCCCGCGCTGCTCGCCGCGCTGCAAGCGGCGCGGGCGGCAAAGCGCCCGATCGTGCGCGGAACGCGCCTGCCCGACGGGGCGACGATCCTGCTCCCCGACGATCCCGCCGCTTCTCCGGCCTTGGACGCCGCGGCGCGGGCGGCGCTGCGCGCGGATGCCTCCGGAACCGTCGAGATCGAGGGCGAAAACTGGTTTCTCCAGGTGTTCAACCCGCCGCCGCGTCTCGCCGTGATCGGCGCGGTGCATATCGCCCAGGCGCTGGCGCCGATGGCGGCGGGGCTCGGTTTCGGCGTCACCGTGATCGACCCGCGCGGCGCATTCGCGACCAAGGAGCGCTTTCCCGGCATCGAAATCACCACCGCCTGGCCGGACGAGGCGATGGACGCCTTCGCGCCCGACACCCGCAGCGCCATTGTCACGCTGACCCATGACCCCAAGCTCGACGACCCGGCGCTCGACGCGGCCCTTCGCTCGCCGGCGTTTTATCTCGGCGCACTCGGCTCGCGCAAAACCCACGCGGCACGGCTCAAGCGCCTCCGCGCGCTCGGCCATGACGAGGCCAGCTTGGCGCGCATCCACGGCCCGGTCGGTCTCGACATCGAGGCCGTCACCGCGCCGGAGATCGCGCTCTCCATCCTCGCCGAAATCGTCGCGGTGCGGCGCGGCGCGACGATGGGACAGAAGGCGGCGGCGTGATTTTCGGCCGCGTGCCCGTCGAAAACGCGGAAGGCGCCATTCTCGTCCACACCCAGCGTCTCGCCGCCCGCGTTCTGAAAAAGGGCACGGTGCTCGACGCTGGGGCGCTGGCGGCGCTCCGTGAGGGCGGGATTTCGGCAATCATCGCGGCACGGCTGGAGCCCGGCGATATCGGCGAGAACGAGGCGGCGAGCCGGCTTGCCGCCGCCCTGGCCTCTGCCAATGTCAAGCCCAGCCGCGCCGGCACCGGGCGGGTCAATCTTCTCGCGACGGAGACCGGCCTCTTTCGTGTCTCGCGCGCCGCGGTCGACCGGCTGAACGCGGTCCACGAAGCGCTCACCCTCGGCACCCTCCCGGACGCAACGCCGGTCACGGCGGGCGAAATGGTCGCCACCGTCAAAATCATCCCCTTCGCCGTCCCTGGATCCCTGCTCATCGAGGTCGAGGCGCGGGCGCGGGCGGAGGAAACCATCCTCGCCGTCCATCCCTTTCGTCCGCTCACCGCCGGCCTCGTGGTGAGCGAATTGCCGGGGCTCAAGGAAAAAGCCGCGCAAAACATCATCGCCGCGACCGAGGCGCGCCTCGCCGCGCTCGGCGGGCGGGTTCTGCCGGCGCTCCGCGCGCCGCACGAGGAGGCGCCGATCGCCGATGCGCTGGCGCGGCTCTGCGCCGACGGCGCCGATCTGCTGCTGGTCGCCGGCGCCTCGGCCGTCGTCGACCGGCGCGATGTCGGGCCGATGGCGATCCTGCGCCTGGGCGGCGAAATCCGCCATTTCGGCATGCCGGTCGATCCCGGCAATCTGATCTGCATCGGCCGCATCGGCGGGAAACCCGCTCTGGTGCTGCCCGGCTGCGCCGGCAGCTCCAGGCCGAACGGCATCGATTTCGTGCTCCGCCTGCTCGCCGCCGGGCTCGATGCCGGCCCGCGCGAGGTCATGGCGATGGGGGTTGGCGGCCTCCTCAAGGACGTTCCAACCCGCGGCCTGCCGCGCGCCCGCGCCGTCGCGCAAGAAGACAAACCGCCGCCCGCCGCCGCCGCGCCACGGCGCCCGTCGATCGCCGCCATCGTGCTCGCCGCCGGGCAGTCTTCGCGGATGGCGCCCCATCACAAGCTCCTGCTGCCCGACCGCGCCGGCAAACCGATGATCGCCCGCGTCGTCGATAACCTGCTGTCGTCGCCGGCGCGGCCGATCCTCGTCGTCGTCGGCCACCGCGCGGACGATATCAGGGCGGCGCTCGCCGGTCGCCCGGTCGCCTTCGTCCCTGCCGCCGATTACGCCGAAGGGCTCGCCGCCAGTCTTCGCGCCGGCATCACCGCGCTGCCCGGCGAGGCGCGGGCGGCGCTGATCTGTCTCGGCGACATGCCGCTGGTGACGGCGCGGGTGATCGAGCGGCTGATCGAAGCCTACGACCCCGATGAAGGGCGGCTGATCGCGGTTCCCATGCATCGCGGCCGCCCGGGCAACCCGGTGCTCTGGGACCGGCGGTTTTTCCCTGAAATTGCCGCGCTGACCGGCGATGCCGGGGCGCGGCGCCTGCTCGATCAGCACCTCGAAGCGATGACCGAGGTGGAAATGCCGGAAGATTCGGTGCTGCGCGATTTCGATACCGTCGAGAGCCTGGCCAGCCTGCCCGAGCGGCTGCGGCCGGAATTGCCGTAAGAAACGAACCCCCGATTCTCTGGTCCGCTCTCTGGTCCGCTCTCTGGTCCGCGAAAATTCGTTGCGCTTACGGTTGCGAGATGAATTGGCGGTCAAGTCTTTGATTTGATTGGTGGGCGCAGTAGGACTCGAACCTACGGCCCGCTGATTAAGAGTCAGCTGCTCTACCAACTGAGCTATGCGCCCGCCGGGTGACCTCTTAGCAGCCTTGCCCGGGGCTGTGAAGCGCTCCCGGGATCTTCTTTATCCTCGATCGTGTCCCCGGACGTGGTGTAGGATCTGCTGCTGCTTGGCGGGGGGATCTGCCTTGTTGTCAGGAGACTATCTCCCGACATCGCCGCGGTGTCTCGCCGATCATGCGCATCGTCCAGGACTATCCGCTGATCGCCCGCGAGGCTTCCAGCACCCGGTCGATGAATTCATGGGCGCTGCCGAGATAATTGGCCGGATCGGTCAAGTTTTCGAGTGCCGCGGTATCGAGCCGCGCCGCGATCTCGGGGAACGCGGCGAGCGCCTTGGCGAGCGGGATACGTTCGGCGCGGGCGCGATCGCAGGCCGCTTGCACGGCGTGATGCGCGGCGTCCCGCCCGAGCAGGGGGGCCAAGCCCATCATCACCGCTTCAGAGACGATCAGCCCGCCGGTCGCATCGAGATTTTGCCGCATCCGCGCGGGATCGACCACCATCCCCTCGGCGATGAACAAAGCATGGCGGACGGCGCCATGGGCGAGGACGAAGGCCTGCGGCAGCGCCAGCGGCTCGGCCTGCCAGGGGCCGGTCGCGCGCTCGAAATCCATGGCCATCGCGCCCTGCATCAGCGGCACCAGCGCCTGCACCGCGCGCATCGCGGCGAGCACGTATTCGGCGGCGATCGGGTTGCGCTTTTGCGGCATGGTGGAGGAGGAGCCGCGGCCGGGGGCATGCGGCTCGGCGACCTCGGCGAGTTCGGTTTGCGCGAGCAGGATGATGTCGGTTGCGAATTTGCCGAGGCTGCCGCAGAGGAGGCCGAGGAAGGACACCGCCTCGGCCAGTCCCTCGCGACGCACATGCCAGGGGAGCGGCGGCACGCCGAGCGCGAGTTCCTCGGCCAGCCCCGCCGCGACCGCGAGCCCCTCCGCGCCGAGCGAGGCGAGCGTCCCCGCCGCCCCGCCCAGCTCGACCAGTTCGACGCGCGGGCGCAACTGATCGAGCCGTTCGATGTGGGACACCAGCGGCGCGAGCCAGACCGCGCATTTGAGGCCGAAGGTGGTCGGAAGCGCGTGTTGCAGATGGGTGCGCCCGGCCATCACCGTTCCCCGATGCGCCGCCGCCTGCGCGGCGAGTGCGGCGATCAAATGGCGCAGATCGGCGCGCAAAAGCGCGAGCCCGGCCTTGACCTGGAGGGCGACGGCGGTATCGAGAATGTCCTGCGTCGTTGCCCCCCAATGGGTCCAGCGCCCGGCCTCGGCGCCGGCCGCGCGCGAGAGCGCGGCGACCAGCCCGACCACCGGATAGCCGACATTGCGCACGCTCGCCGGCAGGCCCGAGAGATCGAGCGCCTCGATCCGGGCGGCGGCGGTGATGGCCTCCGCCGCCGTGTCCGGGATCAGCCCGCGCCGCGCCTCGATGCGCGCCAGCGCCGCCTCGGCATCGAGCATGCGCTGGAGCAGCGCGCGCTCATCGAAAATCGCCCGCATCGTCTCGGAGCCATAGAGCGTGCCGAAAATCGGGCTGTCGGCGGGATTAACGGCCATCAGGACAAAATGCCGCCGGCGCTGTCCAACAGACAAAAGTTTTTTTGGTTCTTTTTTTCAAAAAAGAACATTTTTCCTCCTAAAGCGCGAGAAACACGGTCTCGTCCTCGCCTTGGAGGCGGATGTCGAGATGCCAGTGCGCGGGCGCGGTCTCGCGCGCGAGCAACGTCTCGCGCCGGGCGGGATCGGCAATGGAGGAGAGCAGCGGGTCGCTCTCGTTGCGCCGGTCGCCGGCGAAATAGAGGCGCGAGAACAGCGGCTTGAGCACGCCCCGGGCGTGGAGCACCAGCGCCAGATGCGGCGCCTGCCAGGCATTGCCGCGCCCGGCGACGGGGCCGGGTTTGAGGGTTCGGAAGCGGAATCGTCCCTCCGCGTCGCAGCGCGTCCGGCCGAAGCCGGGAAATGTCGCGTCGGCCGGCGGATCGGCCTGCCAGATCTCGATCGCGGCGTCGGCCACGGGTGCTGCATCGCCATCCAGAACCTGTCCGCCGACGGTGATCACCTCGCCCTGCGCGCCAAAGCGGGTGAGATCGGCCCATTCGGCGTGTTCGATCAAATGCCAGTAAGGGCCGATGGTCTGGTTCGCGGTCGCCGCCGGCATCAGGCATTCTCCATCGGGGTCGCGCCGCGTCCGCGCAGCACGATATCGAAACGATAGCCGAGCGCCCATTCCGGCTGGGTCAGCGCGATCTCGAAGCGCGCGATCAGGCGCGCGCGCGCCGCGCGGTCGGCGATCGAGAGATAGATCGGATCGAGGTCGAGCAGCGGATCGCCGGGGAAATACATCTGGGTGATCAGGCGCTGGGCGAAACCGCTGCCGAACAGCGAGAAATGGATATGGTTCGGCCGCCAGGCATTGGGGTGGTTGCGCCAGGGATAGGAGCCGGGCTTGATGGTGACGAAGCGATAGCGCCCCTCCGAATCGGTGAACACCCGGCCCTCGCCGTGGAAATTGGGGTCGAGGGGCGCGTCGTGCTGATCGCCGGGGTGGTCGTAACGCCCGGCGGCGTTGGCCTGCCAGATCTCGACCATGGTGTTCGCAACCGGCCGCCCGTCCTCATCCGCAACGCGCCCCGCGACGATGATCCGCTCGCCGAGCGCGGGCTTGCCCGAGGTCACGGAAAGATCGGCAAGCGCCGGGAAATGCAGCGGCGAGAAGCGCGGGCCGCTCGCCTCGGTGAGCGTCGTCGGGACGGCGATCAGCGCCGCCTTGGGGTGGCGTTTCGCGGTGCTGCCATAGGAAGGGGTGTCATAATCGGGCTGACCGCCGGGCATGGGCGGACGGAATGGCGCCGGGTCGCTCATGACGTTTGCTCCATCTCCTTGAACACCGCCTTGGCCTCGCGGATCGCGGCATTGGCCGCCGGCACGCCGGCATAGACCGCGACATGCAGCATCGCCGCCGCGATCTCCTCCGCGTTCGCTCCGGTGTTGCGCGTCGCGCGGAGGTGGAGGCGGAATTCCTCATGCTGGCCGAGTGCTGCGAGGAGCGCGAGGGTGATCAGGCTGCGGGTGCGCCGGTCAAGATCGCCGCGCGCCCAGACCCCGCCCCAGGCGCTCCTTGTGATGAATTCCTGAAAGCCGCGGTCGAACTCGCTCGCCGCCGCGAGCGCGCGGGTGACATGCGCCTCGCCGAGCACCTCGCGGCGCACGCGGAGCCCGGCTTCATAGGTGTCGCTTTCGGCGTTGGCGTCGAGGAAGGCGGCGATTTCGGCGCTGACCGCGCGCGGGCGCTCGATGGTCGGGATATGCGCGGCATCCGCGATGATGGCGAGCGAGGCGCCGAGCGCGTTCTGCAAGGCCGTGGCGCTGGCGACCGGCGTCGATTCGTCGAGCGCGCCGACGATGACATGGGCGGGGAGTTTGAGCTTCGGGGTGATCGCGGTGAAATCCGCGGTCGCGATCGCCTCCGCGGCACCGGCATAGCCTTCCGGATCGGTGCGGAGGAGCATCTGGCGAAGCCCGAGGGCGGCGGGGGCGTCGCGAAAGCCCGGCGTCACCCAGCGCGCCATCACCGCCTCCGCGACCGCCGCCATGCCGCCCTCGCGCACCAGCCGGGCCCGCTCATGCCAGTTCGCCGGCGGCGGGATCGCCATCGCGGTGTCGCAGAGGATGAGGCTTCTGACGCGGCGTGGTGCGATCTCCGCCATCGCCTGGGCGACCAGCCCGCCGATCGAGAGCCCGGCGACATGGGCGTTCGCGGTCGAAAGCGCGTCGAGCACGCCGAGCACATCGCGCGCGAGGGTCGCCATGTGATAGGGCCCGGGCGTGACCGAAGTCAGGCCGTGGCCGCGCAAATCCGGCCGGATGACGCGATATCGGCGCGACAGCGCCTCCGCCTGCGCGTCCCAGACATGGAGCGAGGTGCCGAGGGAGTGGAGAAGAACCACCGCCGGCGCCCCGGTCGGACCCGAAACCTGGACATGCGAAACGAGATCGCCAACCCGAACGAACATCGCGCTTTCCTCCCGCCCCCTTTTCGCACCAAGGCGACGGGCGCGCAATCGTCCGGGCCGCGCGCCA
>JAKCCP010000143.1 GCA_021841985.1 Pseudomonadota bacterium
TTCCGATCTCAAGGCGAGCACGGTATCGCGGGTAAAGCGGGTGCCGAGCCGCGCCTCGATCCCGGTCGCGATGATGCGGCGGCCATCGGCGATGGCGCGGGCGGCTTCGAGGCGGGCGGCGAACGGCGCCATGCCGGCCCGCGGCTTGAGCGGATTGCCCGGCGAGACCAGGAGCCAGACCTGGTCGAGGCGCAAGGCGCGGCGGAACCGCGCGGCGATCAGGCGATGGCCGGCATGGGCGGGGTTGAAGGAGCCGCCCAAGAGCCCGATACGGCCCCGCCGCCGGTCGCCGAAGCGCGGCAGTTCGGCCGGAGGCGTCTCGCGCCCGCGCTCAGGGGCGGATCTGGCCACTGCCTTCAACGACGTAGCGGAAACTGGTGAGCTGCTCGAGCCCGACCGGGCCGCGGGCATGGATGCGCCCGGTCGCGATGCCGATCTCGGCGCCGAAGCCGAATTCGCCGCCATCACAAAATTGCGTCGAGGCATTCCAGAGCCCGACCGCGCTGTCGATGCCGGCGAGAAAGGCTTCCGCCGCCGCGCGGTCCTCGGCGATGATCGCCTCGGTATGCGAGCTGCCGTGGCGCGCGATATGGGCCAGCGCCTCGGCGATGCCGTCCACCACCTTGACCGAAAGCACGGGCGCCAGCCACTCGGTATCGAAATCCGCGGGCGCGGCGGCGGGAAGCTCGGGCAGGATCGCCCGCGCCCTGGGGTCGGCGCGGAATTCGCAGCCGAGGGCGGCGAGATCGGCGATGATCAGCGGCAAGAGCGACGGCGCGATGGCGGCATCGATGAGCAGCGTCTCGGTCGCGCCACAGACGCCGGGGCGGCGCATCTTGGCGTTGGCGACGACGCTGCGCGCCATCGCCGGATCGGCGCTGGCATGGACGTAAGTGTGGCAGAGACCCTCGGCATGGGCGAGCACCGGCACCCGCGCCTCGCGCTGCACCCGCTCGACCAGGCTCTTGCCACCGCGCGGAATGATGAGGTCGATCACGCCGCCGCCTTCGAGCATCGCCCCGACATAGGCACGGTCGGCCTCGGGCGCGATCTGCACCGCGGCCACAGGCAGCCCGGCGGCGCGCAGCCCCTCCTCGATCGCGGCCTGGATCGCGCGCGCGCTCCGGAGCCCCTCCGAGCCGCCGCGCAACATCACCGCGTTGCCCGATTTCAGGCACAGCCCGGCGGCGTCCGCCCCGACATTGGGCCGGCTCTCGTAAATCATGCCGATGACGCCGATCGGCGTTGCGATGCGCCGGAAGCGGAGCCCGTTCGGGCGCTCCCACTCGGCGAGCACGCGGCCCAGCGGATCGGGCTGCGCCGCGATCTCCGCCAGCCCCGCCGCCATCGCCGCGAGCCGCGCCGGATCGAGCCGCAGCCGGTCACGAAACGCGCCGGTCGCCGAACAGGCCGCGAGATCGGCTTCGTTGGCGGCGAGAATTTCCGCCTCCGCCGTCCGCAGCGCCGCGGCGCCGGCCATGAGGGCCGTATTGCGGGCAGCAAGCGGGCTCATCGCCAGCGCCCGCGCCGCCTCCCGCGCCGCCGCCCCGGCGGTTGCGAGCCACGCCGAAGCCGGATCGGCGGGCGCCTCGCGCTGGCCATCGGTGCTCTGATCCATCGGCGTCCCTCCCGCGTTCCGGTGGCGATCCTCGCCCAAGATTTCGCTCATACTAGCGCCAAATCGTCGCGGTGGATGAGTTCATCGCGCCCGCGCCAGCCGAGAATCTCGGCGATCGCCGCCGAGCGATGGCCGATGATGCGCGCCGCGTCCTCGCTCGCATAGGCGGAAAGCCCGCGCGCCAGCACCCGCCCTTGGCCATCGCGCACCAAGACCGGATCACCGCGCTCGAACCTGCCCTCGACCGCGGTAACGCCGGCGGGCAGCAGCGAGCGCCCGGCGGCGAGCGCACGCGCCGCGCCGGCATCGATGGTGAAGCTCCCGAGCGGCTGGAGGCTGCCGAGCAGCC
Organism: Pseudomonadota bacterium; assembly: GCA_021841985.1. Next base: position 1,968 of record JAKCCP010000143.1, read on the forward strand.
AGCGTTTCCGCGCCGAGCGCCCCTCCGGCGCGGGCAGGAACCAGGTGCAGCGTCCGCCGGCGGCGAGCGCGCGCAAGGGGTGCGGCGCCTCGCCCGGCGCGATCGCCATGGCGCAGCCGGCCCCGGTCGCGATGCGCGCCGCCACCAGCTTGGTGCGCATCCCGCCGGAGGAATACCCCGGCGGTGGCGCCCCGCCCATCGCCTCGATCTCCGGCGTGATGGCGGCAACCACCGGAATATGCCGCGCCGCCGGATCACGCCTGGGATCGGCGGTATAGAGCCCGTCGATGTCGGAGAGCAGGACGAGCTGATCGGCGCCGACCATCTCGGCGACGCGGGCGGCGAGGCGGTCATTATCGCCGAAGCGGATCTCCGCCGTCGCCACGGTGTCGTTCTCGTTGATCACCGGCACGCAGCCGAGATGGAGAAGGGTCGCGAGCGTCGCCCGGGCGTTGAGATAGCGGCGACGGTCCTCGGTGTCGTCGAGGGTGAGAAGAAGCTGGGCGGCGATGAGCTGATGATCGGCCAGCGCCGCGCTCCAGGCGCCGGCGAGGCGGATTTGGCCGACCGCCGCGGCGGCCTGTTTTTCCTCGAGCCGCAGCCGGCGTGAGGCGAGGCCGAGACTGCGGCGGGCGAGGGCGATGGCGCCGGAGGAGACCACGATCACCTCCCCCCCGCGCGCGCGGAGAGCGGCGATGTCCTCGGCCAGCGCCGCGAGCCAGGCGGCGCGGGGGGCGGCGCGGGCGGCGTCCACGACGAGGGCGCTGCCGATCTTCACGACAAGCCGGCGGGCATCGTCAAGCCGCGCAAGCGCCGGCTCGGTCATCGCCGCGCCTCGTCGATGCGGGTCTTGATCGCGCGCAGCAAGGCCGGAACGCCGGCGCCGCTCACCGCCGAGATCAGCGCGACCGGCGCTTGCGCGGCGCGCGCCAGGGCGCTTCGGCGCGCCGCCGCCTCACGCGCGCTCATCGCGTCGGCCTTGGTGAGAACCAGGATCTCGGGCTTGTCCGCCAGCCCCGCGCCATAGGCGGCCAATTCGCCGCGCACCGTGCGCCAGGCGCGGACCACATCGCCGGCGGCGCCGTCGATGAGATGGACGAGGACCGCGCAGCGCTCGACATGGCCGAGAAAGCGGTCGCCAAGCCCGGCGCCCTCATGCGCGCCTTCGATCAGGCCGGGGATATCGGCGAGGACGAATTCCTCCGCGATCCCGAGCCGCACCATGCCGAGGCCGGGGGCGAGGGTGGTGAAGGGGTAATCGGCGATTTTCGGCCGCGCCGCCGAGACGGTGGCGAGAAAGGTCGATTTGCCGGCATTGGGCAGGCCGACGAGGCCGGCATCGGCGATCAGCTTGAGCCTGAGCCAGACCCAGCGTTCTTCGCCCGGAAACCCCTTATCGGCGCGGCGCGGCGCGCGGTTGGTGCTCGATTTGTAATGCGCGTTGCCGAACCCGCCATCGCCGCCGCGAAGCAGCACCAGGCGCTGGCCCGGCCGGTCGAGATCGGCGAGCAGGGTCCGACGATCCTCATCGAGGATTTGGGTGCCGACCGGGACCGCGACCTCGACCGCCGGCGCGCTCGCGCCGGTGCGGTCCGAGCCGGCGCCGTTGCCGCCCTTGCGGGCGCGGAAATGCTGCGCATAGCGGAAATCGATCAGGGTATTGAGATTGGCGACGGCGACAAGCACGATATCGCCGCCACGCCCGCCATTACCGCCATCGGGCCCGCCGAATTCGATGTATTTCTCGCGCCGGAACGCGATCACGCCATCGCCCCCGTCACCGGAGCGGAGATAGATCTTGGCCTGGTCGAGAAATTTCATGACTGTCGCACGCAAAAAAAGACCGGGAGCACGCAAAAAAGGGCCGGCGCGCGCCGACCCTCTGCTGAAACGGGGTTATGCGCGCGGCGCTTATTCAGCGGCGGCCGGCGGCTTGTTGACCGAGACGTAGACCCGCGCCTCGGCCTTGCGCTCGAAGCACACCCGGCCATCGGTCAGCGCGAAAATCGTATGGTCGCGCCCGAGCCCGACATTGCGGCCGGGGCGGAACTTGGTGCCGCGCTGGCGGATGATGATGTTGCCGGCGCGCACTTCCTGCTCGCCGAATTTCTTCACGCCGAGGCGGCGGCCCTCGGTATCGCGCCCGTTGCGCGAGGAGCCGCCGGCTTTCTTGTGGGCCATGGTCTTTCTCCTCTCTCAGGCGGCGCTGATGGCTTGCACGCGGAGCACGGTGACGTGCTGGCGATGCCCGTTCTTGCGCCGGCTGTTCTGGCGGCGGCGCTTTTTGAAGATGATCACCTTCTCCAACCGCTCCTGCGAGATCACCTGCGCCGTGACGCGCGCCCCGGCGACGGTCGGGCTGCCGATCGTCAACGCGCCCTCGCCGCCGACCGCGAGGACATCGGTGAAGGTGATCTCGTCGCCCTCGGCGGCCGGGAGTTTTTCGACCTTGAGCACGCTGTTGGGCGTCACGCGATACTGCTTGCCGCCGGTGCGGATGACTGCGAACATCTCAAAATTTCCTCAAACGCTGGGGGCTCATCCCGCCTTTTCCCGCCGCGCGACCGCGCCCCCGGCAAAAGACAACAAGCCCCAAAGGCAAGAAGCCCCTGGCCGCCGGATGTTCCGGCCACCGAAGGCTGCGGGTTATAGCGATGGCCCCAACGCTGTCAATGGCCCCTCCGCCGCCGATCAGGCGAACAGTTGGGAGCGGAGGATCTCGGCACCTCCATCAGCCGGATGATTGAGCCGGCAGCCGCTTGATTCTGCCTTTTCCCGGCGGCTTCACCGCTTTTGAGGCGCAAGCTACCCGATCGGCGAGCGGCAGCGCCATCCCCGCCCCTTCCGCCGGCTATTTCGGTGCCATGCGGATCGCGCCGTCGAGGCGGATGGTCTCGCCGTTCAGCATCGGGTTGGCGATGATGTGCAGGGCGAGTGCCGCGAACTCCTCCGGCTGGCCGAGGCGGCGCGGGAAGGGGATGGAAGCGGCGAGACTGTCCTGCACCTCCTGCGGCAGGCCGCGCAGCATCGGGGTCGCGAAAATCCCCGGTGCGATGGTGCAGACGCGGATCCCCGCGCGCGCCAGATCGCGGGCGATCGGCAGCGTCATGCCGACGATCCCGCCCTTGGACGCGGCATAGGCGGCCTGGCCGATCTGCCCGTCGAACGCGGCGACCGAGGCGGTGTTGACGATGACGCCGCGCGCGCCATCGGCGAGCGGCGCAAGCGCCTCGGCATCGGCCGCCATGAGACGGATCAGGTTGAACGAGCCGATCAGATTGACCTCGATCACGCGGCGGAAATCCTCGAGCGGCAGCGGCCCGGCCTTGCCGACCACGCGGCCCGATTTGCCGATCCCGGCGCAGTTGACGAGAATCCGCGCGGCGCCATGCTGGGCGCGGGCCTCGGCCACCGCCGCCTCGGCGCTCTCGGCGCTGGCGACGTTGCATTGAAGCGCGATGCCGCCGATCTCGCTCGCGACCTCGGCCGCCCGCGCCGCGTTCATGTCGAGGAGCGCGACCTTGGCGCCGGCGGCCGCCAGCGCCCGCGCCGTCGCCTCGCCAAGCCCGGACGCGCCGCCGGTGACCAGCGCCGCGATGTTCTTGAGATCCATGGTTTCCTCCTTGGGTTCGTTGCCGAGGATTCCGTGGCATGCGCTCTTGCCGCGGTCAATTGCCGCGCCGGCGCGGCTGGGCTAGACGCATCGGGCACAAAGCCCCCGGTTTCTCGTCGAGGATAGTCGCCATGGCCGTGATGCCCGATCACTGGATCCGCCGCATGGCGGAAACCGCCCGCATGATCGACCCCTTCGTCGAAACCCAGCGCCGCGACGGGGTGATCAGCTACGGGCTCTCGTCCTACGGCTATGACGCCCGCGTCGCCCGCGCGTTCAAGATTTTCACCAATGTCGATTCCGCCGTCGTCGATCCCAAATCCTTCAGCCCGCAAAGCTTCGTCGATCGCGACAGCGACGTCTGCATCATCCCGCCGAACAGCTTCGCGCTCGCCCACACGGTGGAATATTTCCGCATCCCGCGCGATGTCGTCGTCATCTGTCTCGGCAAATCGACCTATGCCCGCTGCGGCATCATCGTCAACGTGACCCCGCTGGAGCCGGAATGGGAGGGGCAGGTGACGATCGAAATCAGCAACACGACACCGCTGCCCGCCAAGATCTATGCCGGGGAGGGAATCTGCCAGTTCCTGTTCCTCAAGGGCGACAGTGCCTGCGAGGTGAGCTATGCCGACAAGGCGGGGAAATACATGGGCCAGCGCGGGGTCGCGCTGCCACGGCTTTAGCAGGCCGATCCTGGAGGAGACAGCATGACGGCATCCGTGGAACCGGTGATCGGCATCATCGGCGGCTCCGGGCTTTACGACATCGCCGGGCTCGAGGCGCGGCACTGGCGGGCCATCGCGACACCCTGGGGCGCGCCCTCCGATGAGCTGCTGTTCGGCCGCCTCGCCGGCGTGCGCTGCGTGTTTCTGCCCCGCCATGGCCGCGGCCACCGCCTCTCGCCGAGCCATCTCAACTACCGCGCCAATATCGATGCCCTGAAACGCGCCGGCTGCACCGATGTCATTTCGCTGTCCGCGGTCGGCAGCCTGCGCGAGGATCTCCCGCCTGGGCATTTCGTCATCGTCGATCAGTTCATCGACCGCAGTTTCGCGCGCGAGAAGAGTTTTTTCGGCGAGGGCTGTGTCGCCCATGTCTCGATGGCGCATCCGGTGTGCACGCGGCTCGGCGACGCGCTCGCGGACGCGGCGCGCGGCCTCCGGCTCCCGGTCGCGCGCGGCGGCACCTATCTGGTGATGGAAGGCCCGCAATTCTCCACCAAGGCCGAAAGCGCGCTCTATCGCCAATGGGGCGCGAGCGTGATCGGCATGACCAACATGCCGGAGGCGAAACTCGCCCGCGAGGCGGAGCTGTGTTACGCGACCGTCGCCATGGTCACCGATTATGATTGCTGGCATCCCGAGCATGATCACGTGACGGTGGAGGCGGTGGTGCGGGTGCTGCTGGAGAATGCCGAACACGCGCGGGGGTTGGTCGCCGCTCTCGTGCCGGCGCTCGGGGCGGCGCGCCCGGCCTGTCCGGCGGGTTGCGGCCACGCCCTCGATCACGCCCTGATCACCGCGCCCGAGGCGCGCGATCCGGCCTTGATGGCGAGGCTCGACGCCGTCGCCGGGCGGGTTTTGGGCGCCTGATCGCGCCGCTTCAGGCGATGAGGTTGACGAGAGGGTTGGTCGTTCCGCTGTTAAAGCTGCTTGACCCGCCGATGAGGTTGACGAGGGGGTTGGCCGTTGCGCCGGAGCCGCCGTTCTCCTGGTTCAGAACCAGGTATTTCTGCACGAACTGATTGACATAGCTCGGGCTCTGGAATTTCTTCAGATCGAGCCCCTGGCTCAGGATGCTGACCTGCTGGGCGTAGTTGAGCAGGCCGAACTGCATGGGGAGGCCGAGCGCGGTCTGCGCCACGCCGAGCAGGGTGTTGTCGGACATCAACTCCGGGATCGTCGTCACCGCGCCGATATTGCGGGTGAAATAGAGCGCCGCCTGCATCCCCGGCATCTGCTGATTGGTGCCGACCTCGAACTGGTTGGTGACGTATTGCTGGACGATGCGTCCGACCGTTTTCGGGTTGGAGAGCGGCGGCGGAGTCCAGTTCGCCATCACCTGGGCGAAGTTGAGATAGGTCGGGTTGGCCATCTGCTGCACCAGCGAATTTTTCGCCGTCGGGTTCTGGGTCAGCAATTGCTTGAGAATACCCTGTTCGTTGATCATCCCGCTCATCCCGAAGGCGCCGAGGACCACCTGCAGCGCCCGGTAA
>JAKCCP010000306.1 GCA_021841985.1 Pseudomonadota bacterium
CCTGAAATTCAACAATCAGGAGGTGAAGGAGTTGCATAACCTGCCGCGCATGGTGGCGGAGACGGCGATCGGGACGGAGGTGCCGGTCGTGCTCTGGCGTGACGGCAAGGAGGAGACGGTCTCGGCGCGGATCGCCGAAATGCCCGAGGATGACAGCAAGCCGGTCGCCCTGACCACCCCCGCCGCGCCGCCGGTGGCGCCGGTCGCGATCTCCGGGCTCGGTCTCAAGGTGGCGCCGATCGGCCCTGATACGCGGGAGAAATTCCAGCTCAATGCCGACCAGAAGGGCGTCGTCATCATCGATGTCGGGCCCGATAGCGCCGCCGCCGAACGCGGCCTCCGCCCTGGCGACGTCATCATGCAGGTGCAGCAGGAGGACGTGAACAGCCCCGCCGATATCGAGACCCGCGTCGCCCGGGCGCGCAAGCAGAACCGCAAGATGGTGCTGCTGCTGATCCAGGGTCAGGACGGTCTGCGCTGGGTGCCGCTGCCGCTCGCGGCGCCGGCGGCGAAGGGGGGCAAGCCGCCGCCCGGCTGAGGCTGCGGGGATGGCGGGAGCCGGATCGGCCGGCGCCCGCGCGGGCTCCGATCAGGCGTTTTCCTCGCGCGGCTCGCGGATATCGCGCCATTCCTCGGTGAACGGCTTTTTCAGGAACGTCGCCCAGAAGAAATTGAGCGAATAGCGGAGCCCGATGGTCACCACCCCCTCGCCCTTGAGGCGGCGGCCGGAGGAATGGGCGGGGAGGGCAAAGGTGAATTTCACCCGCCCGATGCGGCTGAGGCGCCGGGCGAGATCGGTATCCTCGCCATAGAAGCTGAACCGGTCATTGGCGGCGCCGAGCCGCGCCATCGCGTCGCGCCGGACGACGAAATTGCCGCCTTGCAGCATGGCGCCGACCCTGAGCGCGTAGTGGTTGACGAGATAGACGGCGTAGGCGAGGCGGTAATAGAACCCGATCACGCGCCGCACGCCGGGCGAAAGGTCACGATAGAGATAGGGGCCGCTCAGCGCGACGAGCCGCGCGTCCCGCGCGAATTCGGCGCGGACGCGGGCAAGCCAGCCGGGCGGCAGAGTTGTGTCGGCGTCGATATTGGCAACGAGGGCGCCGGAACTCGCGACGAACCCGGCCCAGCGCGCCCGGACCAGCCCCTTGCGCGGCTCATCCACCACCCGCACACCCTCGCTCGCGCGGGCGATGTCGCCGGTCTGGTCGGTGCTGGCGTTATTGACGACGATGATTTCCACCTCGTGCCCGAGCGCGAGCCCCTCGCGCGCGATCTCGGCGCGGATCGCGGCGAGCGTTGCGGCCAGCAGGGATTCCTCGTTATAGGCCGGCACGACGAAGCTGATCAGCATGGGAGGGCTCTCCTTGGCCGGGAAGCCTGGCTGGCGATGGCGGGAAGCGGCGCGCGCGAGGCACGCGCCGGGTTGGCGTGAAGGGGGGCGAGATTGGCAAGAAACTGCCGCGCCGAGGCGGCCCAGGAAAACCCCTCCGCGAAGCGCCGGCATTGCCCGCGATCGAGGGTGAGCGCCGCGCGCGCGGCGTATCCGAGATCGCGATCGAGCACGCCGACCAGGGGGCATGCGCCGCCCAGCACCTCGCTCGGGGCGGCCACCGGAAACGCCGCGATCGGAAGGCCAGAGGCGAGGGCTTCGAGGAGGACGAGGCCGAAAGTGTCGGTCCGGCTCGGGAAGACGAAGACATCGGCGCTGGCATAGAGCCGGGCGAGCGCTGCCCCCTCGATCGCGCCGAGGAAATGCGCCTCCGGATAGGCACGCATCAAGGCCGCCCGCGCCGGCCCGTCACCGACGACGAGTTTACTCCCCGGCACATCGAGGGCGAGAAAGGCCGGGAGATTTTTTTCCACGGCGAGCCGCCCGACCGAGAGGAAAATGGGGCGTGGGTAGGGGAGGGGGGCGGTGTTACGGGGATGAAACAGCGTGAGATCGACGCCGCGCGACCAGAATTGCGTGTTTCCGAACCCGCGCTCGGCGAGTTCGGCGGCGAGCGTTTGGGTCGCCACCATCATGCCCGCTCCACGCCCATGGAAACCGCGCAGCCAGCGATAGGTGAGCCGGCGCGGCAACGCGAAGCGGGCGGCGAGGTAATCGGGAAAGCTGGTGTGATAGGCGGTGGTGAAGGACCAGCCGGCGCGGCGGGCGATGGCGCAAGCGGCGAGGCCGAGCGGTCCCTCGGTCGCGATATGGAGCGAATCGGGGGCGAAAGCGGCGAGCAGGGCTGCGAGCCGGCGGCGCGGCCAGAGGGCGAGGCGGATTTCGGGATAGATCGGGCAGGGGAGGGTCCGGAACCGGTCCGGCCCGATCACCAGCACCCGGTGTCCCGCGAAGCGAAGCTCGTCCGCGACCATGGCGAGGGTGCGGACGACGCCGTTGATCTGCGGATGCCAGGCGTCGCTGACGATCGCGATCCGCCGCGGCATGCGGGTTTCCTCAGGCGGTCGCGACATTCAGCGCGGTGCCCGGCGGGGCGAGGAAGGAGAGGCCACGGAGCGCCGCCCAGTCGAGCAGTTCCAGCCGCCCGTCGCGATGCTCGACCAGCGCGGTGCAGCTTTCCACCCAGTCCCCGGCGTTGAGATAGAGCTTGCCGGCCACCTCGCGCATCTCGGCGTGGTGGATATGGCCGCAGACCACGCCGTCGAAGCCGCGCCGCGCGGCATCGTCGGCGAGCGCGACCTCGAAGCGGTCGATCGCCTTCACCGCTTCCTTGACCCGGCGTTTGAGATAGGCCGAGAGCGACCAGTAAGGATAGCCGAGCCGGGCGCGGATCAGGTTGAAATAGCGGTTGAGCCGGAGTGCCAGGCTATAGGCGCCGTCGCCGAGCAGGGCGAGGAAGCGGGCATAGGACACCACCGAATCGAACTGATCGCCATGCAGCACGAGCAGGCGGCGGCCATCGGCGGTGACGTGCGCGGCCTCGTCGGCGAGGGTGACGCCGACGATCTCGAGCCCGAGCGGCAGAAAGCGCCGGAGCGCCTCGTCGTGATTGCCGGCGATATAGGTGACCTTGGCGCCTGAGCGGGCATGGCGGAGGATCTCGGTCAGCACCGCGTCATGATGTCGGTCCCAGTGCCAGCCGCGCCGGAGCCGCCAGCCATCGATGATGTCACCCACCAGATAGAAATGCTCGGCGGAAACGCGGCGGAGGAAATCGGCGAGGAAATCGGCGCGGCATTCCTTGGTGCCGAGATGGGTGTCGGAGAGGAAGACGCTGCGATAGGCCGGGAGCGCCATGATGCTTGTCATGGCGGCAGCGTTACGCCACCCCGCCCTGTCTCCGCCAGTGAAGCTATGATGACTTCAGAGAAGCTCTGATGACAGAGATGGGATTCTTACCAATCCATGACACTGATGTTGCGGACCGGATCACAGACCGAGCCGATCGAAGCGGACGATCTCGACCGCGGCACCCGCCGCGACCGCCGGGGCGTGCGGCGGGCGGAGGATGAGCGCATCGGCGCGGGCGAGGACCGCCTGCATCGCCGAATCCTGGACCGCGAACGCCGTCGCGACCAGCCGGCCCGCCGCGTCTTCTTCGAGGCGGGCGCGGAGAAAATCGAAGCGCCGGTCATTGGCGCCGAGCGCTGTCGCGGTCTCCGCCGTGGTGGTCGGGAGCGGCGCGGCCGCAAGCCCGGCCAGCCGCAGCAAGGCCGGACGGGCGAATAACAGCGCGCAGACGAAGGCCGCGACCGGGTTGCCGGGCAGGCCGAGCACCGGCATCTCGCCGAGCCGCCCGAACATCAGCGGCTTGCCCGGCCGCATCGCGATCTTCCAGAAATCGACCGCAAGGCCACGCCGCGCCAGCCCCTCTTGCACCAGATCATGGGCGCCGACACTGATGCCGCCGGTGGTGAGCAGAAGATCGAAGCCGCGCGCGGCATCGGCGGCGCGGCCGATGGCCTCGGTGTCATCGGCGGCGATCGGCAAGACGCTCGGCGCGCCGCCGAGGGCGGCCACCATCGCCGCGAGTGCGTGGGCGTTGGAGCTGACGATGCCGCCCGGCGGGATCGGCTCGCCGGGGAGCGCGATTTCGTCCCCGGTCGCGAGCACCGCGACGCGCGGGCGGCGATGGACCAGCAGCCAGGGATGATCGGCCGCGGCGGCAAGGCCGATATCGCGGGACGAAAGCCGCCGCCCGGCGGCGATCACCACGTCACCATGCGCGAAATCCTGGCCCATGCGGCGGATATGCTGGCCGGGGCGGACGGTTTCGCGAACCCGCACCCCCCCCTCTTCGGCGTCGGCGTCTTCTTGCAGCAGAACCGCATCGGCGCCGGCGGGAATGAAACTGCCGGTGAAAATCCGCACGGTTTCGCCCGCGCCGACGGAACCGGCGAAGGGATGGCCGGCCGGGGCGCTGCCGATCAGGCGGAGCGCGGCGCCGCCTCGTGCCTCCTCGGCGCGGACGGCGAAGCCGTCCATCGCCGAGACATCCGCCGGCGGCTGTGTCGTCCGCGCGATCACCGGCGCGGCGCTGATCCGCCCCGCGGCCTCGGCCAGCGCCACGGTCTCGGCGCCGACCGGGGTGAAGGTGGCAAGGATGCGCGCGCTTGCTTCCTCGACGCTGATCATCTGCGCCTCACTCCTGCCGGAAATCGCCGGATTTGCCGCCGGATTTGGCGACCAGACGCAGCCCCTCGACGCGCATGCCGCGATCGACCGCCTTGCACATGTCATAGACGGTGAGGGCTGCGATGCTGGCCGCCGTCAGTGCCTCCATCTCGACCCCGGTGCGCCCGGTGGTGCGCACCGTCGCGGAGATCTCCACCGCCTCCGGCGGCGCCGGGACCAGATCCACCGCGACCGAATCGAGCGGCAGCGGGTGGCAAAGCGGAATCAGATCGGCGGTGCGTTTGGCGGCCATGATGCCGGCGAGCCGCGCGACCCCGAGCACGTCGCCCTTCTTCGCCCCGCCGGCCAGGATCAGATCGAGGGTCGCCCGCTGCATCACCACCCGGGCGCGGGCGGTCGCGCTGCGCGCGGTGACCGGTTTGGCCGCGACATCGACCATCACCGCCTGGCCGCTTTCGTCGAAATGGCTTAATCCGGCGCTCATCTCGGCGCGCCGAGCAATGCCCTGGTCGCGGCGGTGACGTCTTTCTGGCGCATCAGATGCTCGCCGACGAGAAAGCAATGGACGCCGGCGTCCTTCGCGAGACGGACGAGATCGGCATGGCTCCGGATGCCGCTTTCGGCGAGCGGGAAACGATCCGGAGGGATGCGGGGCGCGAGCGCGACGGAGGTTTCGAGCGTGGTCGCGAGCGTCTTGAGGTTGCGGTTGTTGATGCCGATCAGATTGGTCTCCAGCCCGAGCGCGCGGTCGAGTTCGGCCTCGTCATGGACCTCGGCGAGGACGTCCATGTCGAGCCAGCGGGCGAGGGCTTCGAGATCGCGCGCTTCCTGGTCGCCGAGCGCCGCCATGATGAGGAGGATGCAATCCGCCCCCATCGCCCGGCTTTCATGCACCTGCCAGGGGTCGAGGATGAAATCCTTGCGCAGGACGGGAAGATCGACCGCCGCGCGGGCGGCGATGAGATGCTCGGGCGCGCCCTGGAAATGGGGGCCATCGGTGAGGACGGAAAGGCAGGTCGCACCCCCTTCGGCATAGGCGCGGGCGAGGTCGGCGGGCGAGAAATCGGCGCGGATCAGCCCGCCGGATGGCGAGGCCTTCTTGATTTCGGTGATCAGGCCGAAGGCGCCGCGCGCGATTTTTTCCTTGAGCGCGCGGCCGAAGCCGCGCGTCGGCCCGGCGGCGGCGATACGCGATTTCAGCGCCTCCACCGGCGTCGCCTCGCGCCGGCGGGCGGTTTCGGCGCGGGTTTCGGCGCAGATCAGCGCCAGGACATCGGCGCCATTGGGGATGCCAGAGGTGGGATCAGAGGTGGGATCAGCGGTCATGAAGTCTCCTCGCTCGGCGTCCGTCGCAAAGCCTTGCACCATGGTCAAGCGTCTTCGTTGCTCGCGCGTCTGAGCCGCAGGAGTGCGGCGAGCGCGCGCCCGTCATCGATCGCCGCCGCGGCATGCGCAACCCCGGCGGTGAGTGCGGTTTCGCGCCCGGCGACGATCAGGGCGGCGGCGGTGTTGAACAGCACGGTGTCGCGATAGGCGCTCGCCGCGCCCTGCAACAGCGTCTCCAGGGCGGCGGCGTTGGCGGCGGCGTCTCCCCCCCGGATGGCATCGAGCGGGGCCGGCATCAGGCCGGCGTCCGTGGCGGTGAGGGTGAATTCGCGCAGCGTGCCGCCCTCGTAGGCGGCGACGCGGTTTTCCCCGGCCAGGGTCAATTCGTCGAGCCCGGCGCCATGCACCACCCAGACCCGCTCGGCGCCGAGCCCGGCGAGGGCCTCGGCGATCGGCCGCGTCCAGAGGGGATCGTAGACACCGATCAATTGCCGCCGCACCGAGGCGGGATTGGCCATCGGGCCGAGCAGGTTGAAGAGGGTGCGGATGCCAAGCTCGACGCGCGGCCCGGCGGCGTGGCGGAGTGCCGCGTGATGGTTCGGCGCGAACAGGAACATGCAGCCGGCGTCCCGCAGGATCTCGGGCTGGCGGGCGGGGGCGACATCGACATTGACGCCGAGCGCGGCCAGCACATCGGCGCCGCCGCTTTTCGAACTCAGCGCGCGGTTGCCGTGTTTGGCGACCGGAACCCCGAGCCCGGCGAGCACCAGCGTCACCGCGGTCGAGACATTGAGCGTGCCGGCGCCATCGCCGCCGGTGCCGCAGACATCGATGGCCTCGGCGGGGGCGGGGACGCGCAGCATCCGCGCCCGCATCGCCCGCGCCGCCCCGCGCAATTCCGCCACCGTCTCGCCGCGCACCCGCATCGCCATCAACAGACCGGCGATCTGCGCCGGGGTCGCCTCGCCGGCCATGATGAGGCCGAACGCGGCTTCGGTTTCGGCCTCCGACAGCGTCTCGCCGCGCGCGAGGCGGGCGAGCACGGGTTTCAGATCGGCGCTCATCGGGCGGCGCTCATTCAGGCGGCGCGCGCCGGCGCGCCACGGTTTTTCGCGATGGCGAGGAAATTGCCGAGGATCTCGTGGCCGCCTTCGCTGGCGATGCTCTCGGGATGGAATTGCACCCCGAAAATCGGCCGCTCGCGGTGGCGCAGGCCCATGAGCACCCCGTCCTCGCCATGGGCGGTCGCGATCAGGGCCGGCGGCAGGGTATCCTCGGCCACCGTCAGGCTGTGATAGCGGGTCGCGGCGAAAGGGTTGGGGAGGCCGGCGAAAACAGCGCGCCCGTCATGGGAAATCCGGCTGGTCTTGCCATGCATCGGCACCGGCGCGCGGGTGACCGTCGCGCCAAACGCCTGTCCGATCGCCTGATGGCCGAGGCAGACGCCGAGAATGGGCAGATCCGGTGGCGCGGCGCGGATCAGATCGACGCAGATCCCGGCCTCGTTCGGGGTGCAGGGCCCGGGCGAGATCACCACCGCCTCCGGCGCCAGCGCCAGCGCCGCGGCGACGCTGAGCGTGTCGTTGCGGCGGACGTCGCACACGGCCCCGAGATCGCCGAGGAAATGGACGAGGTTGAAGGTGAAGCTGTCGTAATTGTCGATGAGTAGGATCATGGGAGCAGGATCATGGGAGCAGGATCATGGGAGCAGGATCATGGGAGCAGGATCATGGCATGCCTCTTTCCGCCTCCATACTCCCGAATGCCGGCGCTGTCGAAGCCTGTTTCCGCGAAACCTTGCCGTCGCCCGCCCGCGCCAGGCGCCGGAAGA
>JAKCCP010000194.1 GCA_021841985.1 Pseudomonadota bacterium
GAGAGTGCGCCAACTACCTCCGCCACGATGGCTATTTCCAGTCAACGTGAAAACGCTCTAGACCTACCTGCTACACGCTTGGTTCGAGCGCGAAGGGATCGACTACTGGCACACCAAGAACCAGAGCAGCGAGCGAGTCGTGGTCAAGACTCCGAGCGGCGCCAAAAAATACTGGGAACTGTCGCAACGCCCGAAGCACGCGAAGTGCCCGGTCGAGCCCGGCGCGCGGGACAACCTGACTTTCCTGTTGGCGTTACGGCATGAAATCGAGCACCGCTCGACCAGCCGGATCGGCGATATGGTCAGCGCCAAGCCGCAAGCCTGCCGCATCAACTTTGATGACGCTATCAAGAGCTTGTTCGGGACGCAATATGCCCTCGGACGCGCCGCTTTCTCGGTCAGTGGATCGCCGCGTACATGATTTTTTCTTCGGTTGCTTCCTGCGGCGAGAATTCCTCGACGATCTTCCCCTGGCGCGCGACCAAGATGCGGTCGGAAAGCGCCATAACCTCCGGCAGATAGGAGGAAATCACCACCACCGCCTTGCCCTCGTCGGCCAGACGATTGATCATTTGGTGGATCTCGGTGATGGCACCGACATCGACGCCGCGGGTCGGCTCGTCGAAGATGACGAGTTCGGGCTCTTGGACGAGCGATTTCGCAATCACGACTTTCTGCTGGTTGCCGCCAGAGAGTTCCACCACCTTCACGTTCCTGCTGATCGCGCGTACATTCAGGCGCTTGAGCCAGGTTTCGCCGATGGTTTCCGCGTCACGCCGTGACACCAGCATTCGCAACCGGCCGAGCCGCGCCAGCCAGCCGATATAGATGTTGCGGGCGATCGACATCGTCTCGAAAAATCCCTCGACCTTACGATCCTCGGTGACATAGACGATGCCGTCACGCATCGCCGGCGCCGGCACGCGGTAGCGCGCACGCCGACCATGCAGCAGGACTTCGCCACCATGGAACATATCGCGCTTGAGAACGCCGGCGACGACCTTGAAGGTCTCGGTGCGTCCGGCACCGACCAATCCGAAAACGCCGGTGACCTGGCCAGAAAAGATCGAAAGTGAGGTATTTTTTACCATCGGCGCCATGCGCAAATTCTGCACCGAGAGGACGCGCCGCCCGCCGCGGCGGACGATTTGCTTGCGGATTCCATAGAGCGTTTGCGACAGATCGCGCCCGACCATCGCCTGGACGATGCGCGTGCGGTCGAAGTTGCGCGTCTCATCCGTCACCACGTGTCGGCCATCGCGGAGCACCGTGATGCGGTCCGAGATCTGTAGGGCTTCTTCTAGCGCGTGCGAGATGAAAATCACCGAGACGCCACGCCGCTTGAGTTCGAACACAAGATCAAAGAAATACTTCTTCTCCTCAGGCGTCAGCGTCGCGGTCGGCTCGTCGAAGATGATGATCTTGGCGTTATGCAGAACCGCGCGGGCGATCTCCACCATCTGCTTCTTGGCCGCCCCGAGCAGATTGACCGTTGTCGTCGGCGCGACATCGAAATTGAGCGACTGGAGGAATTGCTGGGCGGCGATATAGATGCCGCGTTGCCGGTTATAGAATTTTTCCTGACCGAGGAACAGGTTTTGCGCCACGGTCATGGTCGGCACCAGGCTGTTCTCCTGGAACACCATGGCGATGCCGAGATGGCGCGCTTCGAGCGGCGTGCGTGGCGTGACCTTTTGGCTCTTGATCAACATCTCGCCGGAGTTGAGCGTGACGACCCCGGCCATCACCTTCGTCAATGTCGATTTTCCGGCGCCATTCTCGCCGACCAGGGCGTGGATCTCCCCTTCGCTCAGGGAAAAATTGATGCCGTCGATGGCCGGAACCCCGCCATATTTCACGGTTGCTTCCCGTAATTCGAGAATGGGCACGATCATGCCGCAAACTCCCGTTCCATATCGGCCACGCCAAGGCGGAGGATTTTTCCACAGCCTTTAGCGAGAACATAGAGATGTTCACCGCATTCGACCGCGGCGACGATGCCGTGATGCTTCCCGTCCGCGCGGCTGTGCAGCGAATACGTCGGCAGCCCTTCCGCCGTCAGCCGGATGACCAGGCCATAGGAGCGCGGCGGAGCCCAGGGTTTCAGAATGCCCATGGTCCTGATATGCGCGCCCTGCATCGGTTCGAGATAAGAATACCCGGAACTGAGCTTCGGTGCGATCCAAAAGCGCGGATCGATCTCACGCATCATGCGCCGGCGATAGGCCGGCTCGCGGAGGATGAACTCCACGAGTTGCGTTCGCGCGGTGAATGCGGTCAGCCAGAAGCCGCCACCCGAACCCGGCGTGAGGCGCGAGGGATAGACCGGCAGGCTTTCCAGCAATGGCTGTCGGCCTCCACCGCTGGCCGAGGCAACCACGCGATGCGCCCAACTCTCGCTGATCCACACCGCCGATCCCGCCGCGCAAACACCGAAGGCGTAAGCGAGACCGTTCACGATGTTGCGCCCGCCATCGCCGGCGAGATCGAGCACCGCCGCACGCCCGCTTTGACCGCCCGCCATTAGATCGTGGCACCAGCGCTCATGGGGATGGTCCTGCGAGCCATCGGTCAATAGCAAGCCGCTCCCGTCTTCAGTAAGCGCCAGGGCGTTGACGGAGGTCAATGGACGGCCGGCAACATCGCTCCATAATCTGCCGTCTTGCGGCCCGCCGATGATCCGTACTCTCGTTCCCGCAACGGCGACGGCAAACGTCTTTTCCGGCAAGCAACACAGTGCCGTGATCGTGCCATCGCAGCGCGCGATCTCCGTCAGCCGATCATGATCGAGGCGGAATATGCGCGGCCCCGCCGCGACATAGAGATCATGCCCGTCGGTTGCGAGATCCTCGGCGTCATCTAGGCTCAGCAGAACCGGCGCGGTCTCCAACAATTGATTGGGTTTCAGCGGGCCATCAAAGGGCGGGATGGTGGTTGCCGCGTCACCGCGCCCGAACAGCCGATCGGTCAGGCGCCGGAGGCTCGTAATCATGCCGTTTCCCCCCAACGCATGTCATAATGCACGAAATTCGGATCCGCGTTCGCGAGCCGATAGCGACCGATCCGATTATTCATGATGCCGCCGAGATAGAGATGGCCGCGATGCTCACGCATGGAGGTGATCATGGGGTGATTGACGCCACCGAGATCCCAGAGCGATTCGACGACGCGCCCTTGCTCATTGAATTTGACGACGCAGCCGGTATTGATATTGGGAAACAGCCATTCATCGATCGGCAAGCGTTTGGCCATGCGGCGGCGAAACCCCGGCATGCGCCATGCCAGATCGAGCGCCGGACAGCGCATACCGACCAAGGCCAGCCAATAATTGCCATCTGACGCGGGGTTGATGTTGTCGGGATAGCCAGGGAGATTGTCGAGCACCATTTCCACCTGTCCAGATTTCGGCCCGGCGAACCAGTAGCGCTTGACAGTGCAGCCCCAGGTTTCGGCAAACAAAATCGATTGCCGGTCGCTTGCGATGCAGATGCCATTCGGGAATTTCAGGCCACGCAACACCGTGCGTGTCGTGCCGGTGTTCGGGTCATAGCAGATGATGCGCCCATTGCCGCGGGCTTCCAAACCATCCACCGGCCATTCATCCATTTCGTAGCGCACCGTCGCTTCGGAAAAGAACACCCGCCCATCATCGGCGATGTCGAGATCATCGGCGAGCCGGAGACGACTGTCATCGTTCACCGAACGCAGGCTACGATTGGTTTCGTCGGTCGCTTTCTCGACCGCGCGGTTGCGGGTGATGCGATAAAGACCCATGCCGCCGATGCAAACATAGAGGGTGCGCTCGCGATCGAACGCCATGCCGAGCGGCTGGCCGCCGATATGCGCGTAGACTTCCATACGTTCATAATCCGGCGCGAAGAAGCGGATGATGTCGCCGTGGCGGGATCCGGCATAGAGATTGTCCTCGCTATCGAGAATGATGTCTTCCGGGGCTTCGATGCGGCCGACCCCGATCTCGGTCGCCTCGCGCAGCCGATCGTTCAGGGCGAACGGCGTGCCGCTCTCGGGCGCCGTCGAAGGGATCGGCGGCATCGCGTGAAACGTCGGGCTCACGTAAACCTTGCTGATGATGCGCGTGCGGTTCTTCACCCAGCGGATATCGATCATCGCGGCGATCAGCAAGATCGACGCCAGAACCATGCGATTGACGCCGCCGGGGGCCGAGAGCGTGGTGAGACCATTGGTGATCAGCAGCACGATCAATGTGCCGATCAGGGCCTTGGCGACCGAACCCTTGCCGCCGCCGAGGCTGATGCCACCGAGGATCGCCGCGGTGAGGACGGTGACCTCCAGCCCGACGCCGATATCTCCACCCACCGTGCCGAGGCGCGCGGCGAAGAACAGCGCGCCGATCGCGGTCAGCAGGCCGCTTGCGACATAGCATTGCGCGATGGTGCGGCGAACGGGAATGCCAGAATTGAACGCGGAACGCCGCGACCCGCCGATAGCGACGACGTGCCAGCCGGGACGAAGGCGGGTGAGGAAGACATGGCCGAAAATCGCCACCGCGGCATAGACCAGAACGATGCTCGGAACGCCAAGAAGCGTGCCACCACCGATGAAGTCCCAACTTGGAATATCAGGCAAGGCGGCGGCGATCTGATTCGAATGGCCGAATATCAGCAGATCGTAGGCGGCGCGATAGACGATCAGCGTGATGAGCGTGGTGATAAAAGCACGGAGCCGAAAATATCCGACGAGCACGCCATTGATCGCGCCGAGCAGGGCGCCGGCAAGCAGCGTCGTCGGGATCACCGCCCATACCGGCCAATTCAGCACGTCGAGACAAAACAGCGCGCAGAAATCGGTGAGCGCGAACATCGAGCCGATCGAAAGATCGATGCCGCCGACGATGATCACCAGCGACATGCCGAGCACGCAAAAACCGATCTCGCAGGCCTGTCGTGCCGTGTCGGCAAGGCCGGCGGCGGAGAGAAAGCCCGGGATCGCCTCGCTCAGGGCAACGGCGACGATCACCAGCACGATGGCCGGGATCGCGGTTTCGGTCCATCGCTTGGAGAGGATTTCGCCCACCAGATGATCGGGCCAGTAACGATAGCGCAGACCGACTATTCGTTCGTTCATGATGTTTCCCAAGAGGAGACGCCGATGACGCCAGAGGGGGCGCCAGAGGGGGCGGCAGAGGGGGCGCCAAAGGGGGACGGGGCCGGCAGTCCGGCCGGCGCCGCCCCAGCGCTAGATCATCGTCCTCAGATCTCAGGATCTGGTCTGCATGGCGGTGAGACTCCAGCACGTGCCGGGCGCATCCGCGTTCGCCTTGGTGATCGGGATGAGGGTCGTGTAGATTGAGCTTTTCGTCTCCCCCGCCTTCATGCTGGAGGCCAGCAACCATTTGATCATCGCCGCCATGTCGGCGGCCTGTGTCGGCACATCGTAGCTGACATCGAGATCGAACGCGCCCGATTTCACCTGATCGCAGGCGCCGCGCGTCTCCCCGCCGCCCGAGGTCGCGACAAACACTTTCCCGGTGAGGCCAGCCTCCTTCACCGCCGCCGCCGTGCCGATATCCATCCCATCCCAGAACCCGACGATGCCACAGATATCGGGATGTTGCTTGAGGACGGTTTGCGTTATCGCCTTGGCCTTGGCGGCGTCCCAATCAGCCGCCTGGCTGGAGACGACCTGGATCTCGGGATGCTTGGCGAGCACATTCTCGACGCCTTTCAGCGTATAGGCGCTGGCCGCCGCCGACAATGCACCCTGGACGATGGCGATCTTGTTGGATTTTCCCTTGCAGGCATCCACCACGGCCCCGGTATCCCGCTCGCCGATCTCGATCCAGTTGGCGCCGACGAAGGCGGTGCTGCGATAGGCCGATCCCATGTTGATCTGGATGACGTAGATGCCTTCCTTCTCGGCGCGCTGCAACAGTTTCGCGTAGGTCTGCACGTCGGGATTATGGATGATCATCACCGCCGGCTTCTCCGAGAGCAGCGTGGTGACCGCCTGCGCGCCGGCATTGGTGCTCCAGTTCGGATCGCGCACCTCCACCTTGACGCCATAGGGCGCGAGTTCGCGTTTCACGCCGGCGTACCAGCCCTCGGTGAGATCGAAATTCATCGCCACCGGAACGTAAGCAACCACCTTACCCTCGAGCGCCTTGTTGAACTGCGCCTGGAAAGGCTCATCGAGCCCCTGCTGCGCGCAGGCTGGTTTCGCCGCCATCAGCGCGAGAGCGCCGAGCCCGGCCAGCACCGGGATCATCCTTTGCATCAAACCGTTCATCGCAGCCTCCCATGCTTTGTTGATGGACATTGTCCCGCGGCGTCAGATATCGCCCTGCTGCGCCGTTTCCTCGTTGCGGGGATTGAGGAAGGAATCGGTCATGATCGCGATCAGCAGCACCAATCCCTTGATCAGGTTCTGCGCGGAATAAGACAAATCCATGATGGTCATCGCGTTCAGCATCGTGCCGATCAGCAATGTGCCGATGATCACGTTGACGACGCCACCACGCCCGCCGGAAAGACCGATGCCGCCCAGCACGACGACCAGGATCACATCGTAGATCAGGGTGGAATTGTAGATACGCGTCGGCATGCTGTTGACCGAGGCGGCCAGAACGAGGCCAGCGAACGCGCCGACGAGAGATGCCATCGCATATTGCAGGACGATCACCGGCCGGGTGGGAAGGCCGGTGATGCGCGCGGCGTTGGGATTGTCGCCGATCGCGTAGATATAGGCGCCAAGCCGTGTCAGGCGCAAAAGCAGCGCGATAGCGATGGCGGCAAAGCCAAACATGATGATCGGCACCGGGATGCCGGCGAACCTGCCTTGGCCGATCACGGTCAGCGCGTCCATTCCGGGGCTCCATTGCACGACGTCGAGCTTGAACAGCGCGACCTGGCCGAGACCGGCGAGAAACAGTCCGCTCGCCAGGGTCGCGAACAGCGATGGCACTTCGGCATAGGCGATCAGCCATCCGTTCACGAGACCGAGGGCGAGGCTGAGCGCGAAGGCGGCAAGTAACGAGGAGGACAGCGCGTGACCATTCTGGACCATCTGCAGAACCAGCCCCGGCGGCACCGCGAGTGCGGCGACGAGCGACAGATCGATGCCACGACCGATCACCACCATCGCCATGCCGAGGCTCAGGATGCCGAGCACCGCGACGTTCTGCAGGAGTGTCAACATGTTGTCCGCGGTGAGGAAGCCGCGCAGAAACACCGAGAAAAGCACGAACAAAGCAGCAAACAAGGCGAAGACAATGTTTTGCTGGCTCGGGCGAACCACTCCCGCCGTCGCTCGTCGCGGTTTGGCCCGGGGAGGCCCTTGGCCGGCTGGCCCGCCGGAGAGCCGGTCGGCGTGGTTCACCTTGTTCCCCCTTTTGCCTTTCGTTATTCGCGCAAACTTTGCAGCGAACATAAAGTCCCCTTGCGCGGGCGTCAACACTGGCGACGAAGGGAAAATGGATAAGCAGTTTATTCTTTTCGTTCTTATTGCGAACTCTGCTGGCTTAGTCTTACTGTGTCATAAAAAACTTGTACGATCCGAGGGTATGCGTATGCGGAATCGCCGCAGGTCTGAATCACGCGATCAAACAAAGATTTGGAGGGGAATGGCTGAGCGAAGGCGATGTCATCCCCTCTAGGGATTCCTGCTCTCCGAAAGGGGAGCCTTTCCCCCCTCAGAACCCAGCCACGCCGGTCTCAGCGAAGAATATCCCCTACACGGAGATTATCGACCCCGCGGATCCCCCGGTC
>JAKCCP010000244.1 GCA_021841985.1 Pseudomonadota bacterium
GCCGAAAGCGTCGGCGAGGTCGGCGAGGGTCGCGGCGAGGCGATGCGGCGCCTCATGCCAGATCAGCGTCGCGCGGAGACCGGCATGCTCGGCGCCGCGCAGCGCGGCGAAGGCCCGCGCCCGGGCGCTCGCGCGCGGCGGCGGAAAGCCGAGGAACAGGAAGGGCCGCGGCGGCAGGCCCGAGAGGGTGAGCGCGAGCAGCGCCGCGTTCGCCCCCGGGATCGCCGCCACCGGCAGCCCCGCCGCGATCGCCGCCCGCACCAGCCGATAGCCGGGGTCGGACACCAAGGGCGTTCCGGCATCCGAGACCAGGGCGATCCGCTGGCCGCGGCCGAGGCGTTCGAGCAATTCGGGGATGCGCGCCTCCTCGTTATGCTCATGCAGCGCCGAAAGCGGCCGGTGGATGGTGAAAGCGCGGCAGAGCCGGGTAGTAACCCTGGTATCCTCGCACAAAATGAGGTCGGCGGCGCGCAGGGCGGCAAGCGCGCGGGCGCTGATATCGCCGAGGTTGCCGAGCGGCGTGGAAACCAGCACTAATCCCCTCGGCGCCGGGGATAAGGCCGGCTCGATGTCGCGGGGAGATGGGTCGCATGCGGCTTCAGACATTCGCTCTCCTGATCAGCGGTCTGACGACGGCCGGCCTGGCCTTGGCGGGCTGCGCAGGAGGGGGATATTCCCCCGCCCTGGGTGGAGGCAAGCCCCAGGCGCTGGCCGGCGGTGCCGGCGGCGCGATGGGCGGTATCACCGGCGATGCCGGCAAGGTCGCCCTGTTGCTGCCGCTGAGCGGCGCCGATGCCGGGCTCGGCGGCGCGATGCGTAACGCCGCCGAACTCGCCCTCGCCCCCGCCGGCTCGCCCAGGCTCGACGTCCGCGACACCGCCGGCGCCCCGGCCGAGGCGGCGCGCGCGGCGGCGCAAGCGATCGCGGCCGGCGATGACCTGATCCTCGGCCCGCTCACCGCCCCGGAAACCCAAGCCGTCGCCGCGCCGGCGCGCGAGGCCCGGGTGCCGGTGCTGGCCTTCACCTCCGACCCCAAGGCGGCGCAGCCCGGCGTCTGGACGCTCGGCCTGACCCCGGGGGCGCAGGTGCGCCGGCTGGTCGCCGCCGCCCGCGCCGAGGGGCGGACGCGCTTCGTCGCCCTCCTGCCGGAAAGTGGCTATGGCCATCTCATGGCGCAGGCGCTGGCGCGCGCTTGCGCCGAAGCCGGTCTCGCGGCGCCGGGGATCTATTTCCATGGCGCCAGCATGGCGGCGATGAATGCCCTGGTGCGCCAGGTCTCCGATTACGCAGAGCGCCGCGGCCCGATCGAGAAACAGATCCGCGAGGCGCGCGCCAAGGGCGATCGCAAAACCGCGAACGACCTCGCCAAGCAGCCGATTCCGCCGCCGCCCTTCGATGCCGTGCTGCTCGCCGATACCGGGGAACAACTCGCGGAACTCGCCTCGCTGCTCCCTTATTACGATGTCGATGCGCCCTCCGTCCGCCTGCTCGGCCCAGCACTCTGGGCGCAGCCGGCGGCGCGGGCCGGGGCCACCCTCAAGGGCGCCTGGTATGCCGCCCCCGACCCCGCCGCGCGCGCCGCCTTCGTTGCCGCCTATAGCGCGAAATATGGCAGCGCGCCGCCGCCGCTCGCCGATCTCGCCTATGACGCCGCAGCACTCGCCCGCGTCGTCGCCCATGAGGGCGGGCCACGCGGTGGCGCGCTCACCGCCACGCACGGATTTTCCGGCGCCGACGGCCTTCTCGCCTTGCAACCCGACGGCCGGGTGCGCCGTGGCCTCGCGGTGTTCAGCCTCGACGGCAAGATCGTCGCGCCGGCGCCGACCAGCATCGGCGAGGCCGGAAGCTGACGCCGGGGACCGCCCTGCTGCTGGCGCTGGCGGGCCTCGCCGGGCTCGTCTGGCTCTCGCTCTGGCGCGATGTCAGACGGCTGGAAGGGGCGCTCAAGGCGGCGTTGGGCGAGGGCAAGCCTTGCCCGCCGCCGTGGTGGCCGTGGCTCCTGCGCCTCGCCGAAGGCATCGAACGCCTGGCCCGCGGGCGCAGCGAGCAGGCGGCGACGCGGGCGCGCCTCGCCCAGGCCGGGGCGCTGATCGTCGAGCGTCTGCCCGACCCGCTGATCGTGCTCGGCGCCGATCGCGGCGTGCGCCAGGCCAATGGCGCGGCGCGCGCGGCGTTCGGCGAGGATATCGCCGCGGTGCTGCGCCATCCGACGCTGCGGGCCGCGATCGAGCGCGCCTATGCCGAGCGCGCGACGCAATCGGTCGTCTTCTCGCTGCCCGTCCCGGTGCAGCGCGAGGTTCGCGCGAGTGTCGTGCATCTGCTCCAGGAACTGCCCGATGGCGGCGCCGCGATCGTGGTTCTCGCCGACCGCTCGCGCGAGCAGGCGGTGGAGCGGATGCGGGCCGATTTCGTCGCCAATGCGAGCCACGAATTGCGCACTCCGCTCGCCAGCCTGATCGGCTTCATCGACACGCTGCGCGGCCCCGCCGCCGATGACCCGGCGGCGCAGGCGCGCTTCCTCGGCATCATGGCCGAACAGGCGGCGCGGATGAACCGGCTGATCGACGATCTCCTGCGCCTGTCGCGGATCGAGGTCGATGAGCATCTGCCGCCGACCGGCCGGGTCGATCTCCGGGCCCTGTTGCTGCGGCTCGCCGCTTCCTTCGAGGTGCGCTTCGCCGAGCGCGGGATGCGGCTCGATCTCGCGCTGGCGGAGACGCTGCCGGAGATCTCCGGCGATCACGACCAGATCGTCCAGATTGGGCAGAATCTGCTCGACAATGCCCTCAAATACGGCCGCGAGGGCGGCGTCGTGCGGCTTGCGGCGCACGACGCCGCGCCGGCGGCGCGGCCCGGCGTTGCGATCATCGTCGAGGATGACGGACAGGGAATCCCGCGCGCCCATCTGCCGCGCCTGACCGAGCGCTTCTACCGTGTCGACAAGGGGCGCTCGCGCGCCGCCGGCGGCACCGGCCTTGGCCTCGCCATCGTCAAGCACGTGGTCAACCGCCATCGCGGCCAATTGACCATCGAGAGCGAGGAGGGCCGCTTCGCCCGCTTCACCGTCTGGCTGCCAGTGGGCGAAACATCCCCGTTAGATAGCAATGACACATAACTATTTCGTTGACGTTGCCCGGCGGTCGCGGCTACACCTCCGGTGAACGTCCTTGCCGCCCGATCAAGAACCCCGAACCAGGGTCCGCCCGATGCCGCCAGAGGCCGAAACGCCGCGATCTCCCTTTCTCAGTGTCGAAATGCGCGGCGCGGTCGCGCTCTTGCGCCTCGCCCGCCCGGAAAAGCGCAACGCCCTCAACGAAGCCCTGGTCACCGCCCTCGGCGCCTTCTTCGCCGCCCCGCCCGAGGGCGCGCGCGCGGCGGTCTTGGCCGGGACGGGGGCGCATTTCTCCGCCGGGCTCGATCTCGCCGACATCGCGGCGCAGGACGCGACCGCCGGGGTGTTTCACAGCCGCCTCTGGCATCAGGCCTTCCGCCACATCGCCGAGGGGAAGCTCCCGGTGATCGCGGCGCTGCACGGCGCGGTGATCGGCGGCGGGCTCGAACTCGCCAGCGCCTGTCATATCCGGGTTGCCGAGCGCTCCGCCTATTATGCCTTACCCGAGGGGCAGCGGGGGATTTTCGTCGGCGGCGGCGGCTCGGTGCGGCTGCCACGCCTGATCGGCCTGGCCCGCATGACCGACATGATGCTGACCGGCCGTGTCTTCAGCGCCGAGGAAGGCCAGGCGATCGGCCTCTCGAATTACCTCGTCGATGACGGCGCCGGGCTCGCGCTTGCCCTCGATCTCGCGGCGAAAGTGGCGAAAAACGCGCCGCTCACCAATTTCGCCGTGCTGCACGCCTTGCCGCGCATCGCCGAGAGCGATCGCGAAGGCGGCTTCCTCGCCGAAAGCCTGATGGCGGCGATCGCGGCGGCGGATTCGGAAGCCAAATCGCGCTTGCGCGCGTTTCTCGATGGGCGGGCGGCGAAGATCACCCCCTGAACGAAAATGGCCGGCAATGCCCGGAACGGGAGATGTCGGCCATGGGCGATGTCTCGGAGCGAGGAGGAAACATGACGGAAGCGGCGGCGGTCCCGGTCAGGCTCTCGGTTCCCGAGATGGCGATCACGCGCGCCGCCGACGGCAGCCTTCGGGCACGGGCGAAAACGCCGCTCGGCGCCTATCCGAAGCGCTTGACCGAGCGGCTCGAACACTGGGCCGGGCTTGCGCCCGATCGCGTCTTTCTCGCCGAGCGCGGGCCCGATGGCACTGGCTGGCGGCGCATCACCTATGGCGAGACGCTGGCGGCGGTGGGCGCGATCGGCCAGGCGCTGCTCGATCGCGGACTTTCGCCCGAGCGCCCGATCGCCATTCTCTCCGGCAACGGGATCGATCACGCTCTCCTTGGCCTCGCCGCGCTGCATGTCGGCGTGCCCTATGCGCCGATTTCGGTCGCGTATTCGACCACCGGCGGGGATTTCGCGCGGCTCCGCCACATCCTCGCGGTGCTCACCCCCGGTCTCGTTTTCGCCGAGGACGGCGCCCGCTTCGCCCCGGCGCTGACAGCGGTGGTTCCCGCGTCCGCCGAAATCGTGGTTTCAAAAAATCCTCCCTCCGGGCGCGCGGTTTCGCGCCTCGCCGATCTCCGCGCGACCCGTCCCGGCGCCGCGGTGGCCGCGGCCGCGCATCGTGTCGGGCCGGAGACGGTCGCGAAATTCCTGTTCACCTCGGGCTCGACCGATCTTCCCAAAGGCGTCATCAATACCCAGCGCATGCTGTGCAGCAATCAGGAAATGATCCTCTCGGTGATGCGCTTTCTCGCCGAGGCGCCGCCGGTGCTGCTCGACTGGCTGCCGTGGAACCACACTTTCGGCGGCAACCATAATTTCGGCATCGCCCTCTATAACGGCGGCACGCTCTATATAGATGACGGGCGGCCGGTTGCGGGCGGGATCGCGGCCACCTTGCGCAATCTCCGCGAGATCGCGCCGAGCGTCTATTTCAACGTCCCCAAGGGCTGGGAGGAAATCGCCCTCGCCTGCCGCGACGACGCCGCGCTGCGCGCGCGATTCTTCAGCCGGGCAGAGTTGTTTTTCTATGCCGGGGCGTCGCTTGCGCAGCATGTCTGGGATCTGCTCGATGACCTCGCGATCGCGACCATCGGCAAGCGTGTCACCATGCTGACCGGGCTTGGCGCGACCGAAACCGCGCCGTTCGCGCTCTGCTGTCACCCCGCTTACGCGCGCTCGGGGATGGTCGGGGTGCCGGTCGCGGGCGTCGAATTGAAGCTCGCCGAGGTCGAGGGAAAATGGGAAGCGCGGTTGCGCGGGCCGAACATCACGCCGGGCTATTGGCGGGATGCGGAGAAAACCCGCGCCGCTTTCGATGACGAGGGGTTTTATCGGAGCGGCGATGCGCTGGACTGGATCGACCCCGCCGCCCCCGCCCACGGGTTCCGTTTCGATGGTCGGATCGCGGAGGATTTCAAGCTCTCGAGCGGCACCTGGGTGCATGTCGGGCGGCTCAGGGCGCTGCTGCTCGAATGTCTTGCGCCTCATGTCCGCGATGTGGTGATCGCCGCGCCCGATCGTGATGCGATCTGCGTGCTCGCGCTTCCCGAACGCGCCGAGTGCATCGATGATCCCGCCATCCGCGCCGATATCGCGCGCCGCCTCGCCGCGTTCGCGCGGGACTATCCCGCAAGCTCGATGCGGGTCGCGCGCCTCGCCTTTCTTTCCGACCCGCTCTCCGTCGATGCCGGCGAGATCACCGACAAGGGCTCGCTCAATCAGCGTGCGATATTGCGCAACCGCCCGGCGCTGATCGATGCTCTCTATGCCGCGCCCCCGCCCGCCGGCATCATCACCGTTGAGGAGTTCGCCGCATGAGCCAGGGTCTTTTCGCGAGCTGGCCGGATGTCTGGCTGCTCGATGGCGCGCGCACGCCGTTCGTCGATTACAATGGCGCGCTCGCTCTGGTATCGCCGACCGATCTCGCGATCAAGGCGGCGCGGGCGGCGATCACGCGGGCCGGCATTGCTTCGGAAGCGATCGGCACGGTGGTCGCGGGCTCGGTCGCGCAGGCGAGTTTCGATGCCTATATGCTGCCCCGCCATATCGGGCTCTATGCCGGGCTCGCGCAAGAAACGCCGGCGCATCTCGTGCAGCGTGTCTGTGGCACCGGGATCGAGGCCTTGATGCAAGGCGCCGACGCGATCACCCATCGCGGCCTGGACGCGGCGCTTTGCGTCGGCGCCGAAAGCATGAGCCGCAATCCGATCGCGGCCTATACCCATCGCGGCGGGTTTCGCCTGGGGCAGGTCGAATTCAAGGATTTTCTCTGGGAGGCGCTGCTCGATCCGGCGCCGGGACGCAGCATGGGCGAAACCGCCGAGGCCCTGGCGCGGCGCTTCGACATTTCCCGCGCCGAGGTCGATCGCTTCGCGGCACAAAGCTTCGCGCGCGCGATCGCCGCGGCGGAATTTCGCGCCGGCGAGATCGTGCCGGTGGTCAGTGAGGTTTTTTCCAGGGACGGCCTCAATGATCGCGGCATCCGGCTTGCGCGCGGGGTGCCCGAGGTCGGCGCCGATACGCATGCGCGGCCATCGCCGCTCGCGGTGCTCGAGAGATTGCCGCCGGCCTTCGGTGGCGTGCAGACCGGCGGCAATAGTTCGGCGATCGTCGATGGCGCGGCGGCGGCGGTGATCGGGCGGAAAGCGCTCGCCGCGCATCCGCCGCTCGCCCGCATCGTGGCCGGGGTTGCGATCGGCTGCGCGCCGGAGATCATGGGCATCGGCCCGGTGCCGGCGATCGAGGCACTGCTCGCGCGCACCGGGCTCACCCTCGATGCGATCGACCGCGTCGAGATCAATGAGGCGTTCGGCGCGCAGGTTCTCGCCTGCGCCCGCGCCCTCGACCTCGATGAAGCGCGGCTCAACGTCAATGGCGGCGCGATCGCGATCGGCCATCCACTCGCCGCGACCGGGCTCCGCCTGACCCTGACCCTTGCGCGCGAATTGCAGCGCGCCGGACTTCGCCGCGGCATCGCCTCGGCCTGCATCGGCGGCGGCCAGGGCATCGCCCTTTTGGTCGAAAATCCCGAGATCTGACCCCGTATGTTCGCCAATACCATGACCCGTCTCATCGAATGGGGCGATTGCGATCCGGCCGGCATCGTGTTCTATCCGCGCTATTTCGCGATGTTCGACACCGCGACCGCGGCCTTGTTTCAGGCAGCACTCGGGATCGACAAGGCGGCGATGCTGGCGCGGTTCGCCATTGCCGGCTTCCCGATGGTCGACACAAGCGCGCGGTTTCTGGTGGCGCTCAGTTTCGGCACCGTCGTCCGCATCGAAAGCCGGGTCGCGGCGCTGGGGCGGTCGAGTTTCGGCATTCGCCACGCGCTGTTCGACGGCGAGACGCTTGCCGCCGAGGGCGAGGAGACGCGGGTCTGGACCCGGCGCGATTCCGAGGATCCGAAGCGCCTCCGGGCCGCGCCTATTCCCGATGAGGTGAGGGCGTGTCTCGCGCCGTCGCGGTGAGCCGCGCCAGAAGCTCGAGCAGGGCCGGTTTGCCGGCCTCGCCGAGGGCCAGGGTGAGGCGCTGCTCATGGCGGGCGACCGCGGCCTCGGCGCGCTGTAGGAGGGCCGCGCCGTCTTCGGTCAGGAACAGCGCGAAGGCCCGCCGGTCGC
>JAKCCP010000291.1 GCA_021841985.1 Pseudomonadota bacterium
GGCGCAGCGATGCGATCGACCTCGCCGATCCGGCGCAGGCGGCGGAATTTGTGCGCGTGTGGCGGGCGCGGCTGGCATGGTCCGGGTTTGCCGCCGGCATCAGTGGAGACGGGCGGTAATTTCGCGCCGCGTGACGCGAAACCGGCGCGAGGCGCGCGACCGGCGGATTTTCGAGATGTGGATGGCGTGCCATACCCAGGAAGAGATCGCCGAGGCGGAGGGGATAAGCGTTCAGCCGGTAAAAGAGGCGATTTCGGATTTTTCGGCAAACCTGCCAGAATCGTCAAACCCCGCCGCCTCTCACCTGATCGACTTCGACCCCCCGCTTTACAACGTATGGAAGCAGCAGGCGCGGACACCTGGTTCCTCGCACTTCGGCAACAGCGATTCGCGCTGGGTGGATGTTTTAGGGAAATCGGCAGACCTGCCAGAATCAAGCGAAGGCCGCCGCGCAACTTCCCAGCGCTGGGAAAAAGCAAGACGCCATCGCGGACGCCGGCCTAAGCCGCTCGCAGGCATATCGCGCTCGGACAGTGGCGCTCACGTCATCCATTGCGGATAGCTAACGGAGCTATCGGAGCTATCGGCAAGGGGGTGGCGCGTGAAAACGCCGCCCCTCGATCGCTGGTGACGGGGATCACGTCATCGTGCCTTTTGCGTCATGTTGGCGCGAAACTCTCCCACCCTTCCGGCGGCGGGCCTGACTACGGCGGCGGCTGGCGCTGGCGGCGGGCGGAGTCGCGGCTTGCCGTATCCTCGCCCTCGCCCTGCGTGATCCGGCCCTGATAGGCGCCATCCGGGCCGAAGATGGCCCCGTCGCGGCTGATGCGCCCCTGATAGCTACCATCGACACCGAACAGGTTTTCGCCGCCTTCCTGCCCGTGCTCGATGCGCCCCTGATAGCTTCCATCCGGGCCGAACACCTGCCAGCCATCGGCGAGGGCGAGGCCGGGAAGCATGACGGCGGCGATAATGAGCGCGCGGATCATGGCGCGAGGCGAAGTTGCTTAAGCCGGATGCGCATAGCTTCCTCGGAGACCTGGAAGGCGCCGCAGAGGGCTGCCAGAGAACGCAGGCCGTTGCGATAGAGATTGCGCACCAAAGGACCAGGCATCAGCATTTGCGCGGCGAGGTGGTTGGCCTCGCTTTCAATCTGGCCGCCAAGCGGGCTGCGATAGAGCGCGTCATCCTCGATCCCATCCCCGATGAGATCACGATGGAGCAGGTAATGCGCGATTTCGTGAGCGAGGGTAAAGCGCCGGCGATTCGGGGAATGGGCGCCGTTGACCTCGATATGATAGCTGTTGTCCTGGCGCCGGATGCGACCGGAGATGCCGGGGCCGAGCGCCGCGTCCATCGTGACGCTGAGCCCGAGGCGAGAGGCCATCGCAAGAAGATCGACCGGGGCTTCTTGGAGGAACCGGCCGGCGATCTCAAGCGCGGGCGTCTTGCAAGGATGCGGACATGGCGCGTCATTCCTTCTCATACGCTTGAGCAATGTCATCGCCGGAGGTAGCGGGCTCGCTCACCCCCCATTCACGCAAGAGGCTTTGCACTTGGCGGCTCGCCGCCTCGGAGGCTGCTTTCTCGGCGGCTTCTGCCGCAATGCTGGCCGCATGGCTCTTGAGCGCATTCCACCCCCAGAACGCAGCGACGGCAAGGATGATTGCCAGCGCTGCCAGCACAATCGCCGCAGCACCGAGAACGGCGGTTACGATCTCGACTTGCCCCCATGCCGCTCTTCGGCGGCCAGGGCGGCCCATGACGTGCCCCCGAGAGCTATCAGCACGATCAGGGCGGCGAGGGCGAGGCGCATGGGTGGCAGCATACCACATTCCGGCGCGTAGGGGGGCTTCTGTTGTCCGGTGCCCCCGAACCGCGCTGGCCGCCGGCCGCGGCAGGGTGCGGACATGCGGACACGATAGGCGTGACGCTGGCGGGGATCACGTCTATATCTGCCGCCTGCATAGGAGGCCCGGCCATGACCAAGCGCAACCTGATGGCGCGGGAACTCCGGTTGAACCCCCTCTATCGTGCTCGGAAGGGCAAGAGCCGCCGGGAGATCGAGCGCCGGGCCGACCGCTGGAGCCGCACCGCCAAGCACAAGCCGACGAAAGGAACGCCCGGATCAGCCCATGGTCCGGGCGATCTCTTTACCGGGTGTTTGTGGACGCTGGCGCCTTCGATTTTGCGGACACCTTGCGGACAATTTTTCGATATATTCGGGTGAACCTAGCGTAACAATTTGATTTTATGGTGAGCCCGGTGGGATTCGAACCCACGGCCCCAAGATTAAAAGTCTCGTGCTCTACCGACTGAGCTACGGGCTCCCCGCACGTCTTCAACGCTAGTGTGGCAGGTGCGTCAATCCTTCACGTCGGTCGCCAGACGCATGTGGATGATTTTATCGGGATCCTTGACGGTGCCGTTGGGTGGTGCGCCGCGTTTGATCGCATCGACATACTCCATGCCCTTGATCACCTGACCCCAGATCGTGTACTGGCCATCAAGGCTTGGTGCCGGGGCGAACATGATGAAAAACTGGCTGTTGGCGCTGTCGGGGTCCGCGGCGCGGGCGGCGCCCACCGTGCCGCGCAGGAAATGCGCCTTGTTGGTGAATTCGGCCGGCAGATTGGGCAGTTTCGATCCCCCCGTGCCGGTTCCCGTCGGGTCTCCGCCTTGGGCCATGAACCCCTCGATCACCCGGTGAAACGGCGTGCCGTCGTAAAAACCCTGCTGGCAGAGGATTTTCACCCGCTCGACATGCTTGGGCGCGAGATCGGGGCGGAGCAGAATAACCACCCGCCCTCCCTTGAGGTCGAGATAGACCTCGTTCTCCGGGGTAGCCGGCGGCACCGCCGCCTCGCTCTTGCTCATCAGGCCTCCAAAAAGCGCGGTTGTGCCCAATAGGGCGGTTGCGGAAATGGCGATCAGGCTACGACGACGCGTCATTCCAGGCTTCCTCGGGACATCGGTTCAACGCAGCACACGCGCCTGCGTGCGCTCAAGGGTCAGGGCCGGGACGAAGCTCGAAATATCACCGCCCAGGCGCGCGATTTCCTTGACGAAGCGCGAGGAGATAAACTGGTGCCGCTCGCTCGCCATCAGGAAAACCGTCTCGATGCCCGAATCGAGGCGATAATTCATCCCGGCCATCTGGAATTCATAGTCGAAATCGGAGACCGCGCGCAGCCCGCGCACGATCACGGTTGCGCCAACGCCGCGGGCGAATTCGACGAGCAGTGATTCGAAGGGCTGGACAAGGATTTCGGTGCCAGTCTCGCGCGCGATCCGCACGGTCTCGGCCTGCACCAGATCGACCCGCTCGGTGAGCGGAAACAGCGGGTCCTTGCCGATATTCACCGCGACCCCGATGACCAGGCGATGGACGATGCGGGCGCCGCGGGCGATGATGTCGAGATGCCCATTGGTCACCGGATCGAAGGTGCCGGGATAGACGCCGATCTGGCGCCCCTTCGCCCTCTCATTCCCGGTTTTCGCCATCGCCCTCGCCCTCCAGCCCATTTTCCGGCGCCGGTTCTTCCGCTGCCAATGCCGGCTCTTCTGCTTCCAGAACCGGAAACACGCTGCCGACGCGCTCGCCCTCATTGAGGCGCACCAGCGTCACCCCCATCGCGGCGCGACCGGTCATGCGCACCTGATCGGCCGGCACGCGGATCAACCGCCCGCCATCGGTGACCAGCATCACGTCATCGCCGGGGCGCACCGGAAAACTCGCCACGACGGCACGCCCGTTGCGCGGGCCAAGCGTGATATTGACGATGCCCTGGCCGCCGCGCCCAGTAACGCGGTATTCATAGGCCGAGGAGCGCTTGCCAAAGCCGCCCTCGGTGACGGTGAGCAGCGTTTCCTCCGCCGCTTCCAGCTCGATTAGCCGTTCCGGGGCGAGGGAAATCTCGGCCACGGCCTCCTCCGTCTCAGCCTCGACGTCTTCCTCGGTGCCATTGCCGTTGCCGCGCCGCTTCGCCGCCGCCGCCCGGAGATAAGCCGTGCGCTCCTCGATGCTGAGCTGGACATGACGCAGCACCGAAAGGCTGATCACCTCATCCCCCGTGGCCAGCCGGATGCCGCGGACGCCGGCGCTGTCGCGCCCGGCAAAGACGCGCAAGGTTTCGTCGGTGATGGTAAAGCGCAAACAGCGCCCGAGCCTTGTGGCGAGAAAGGCATCGTCACCCTCGCGGCAGGTGGCAACGCCGATCAGCCGGTCGCCCTCATCGAGCTTCATGGCGATCAGCCCGGCGGCGCGAACATTGCGGAAATCGGAAAGCCGGTTGCGCCGCACCGAGCCCGAGGCGGTGGCGAACACCAGATGCAGTCCGTCCCACAGCGCCTCGTCCTGGGGCAGCGGCAGCACCGTGGTGATGGCATCGGCCCCGAGTTCAGGGAGAAAATTGACCAGTGCCCGGCCTTTCCCGGTCGGCCCACCCTCGGGCAGCCGCCACACTTTCTCGCGGAACGCCTTGCCGCCGGAGGAGAAAAACAGCACCCATTGATGGGTATGCGCGTTGAAACTGCGGGTGATGATGTCGTCGCCCCGCGTCGATGCCGCCGTACGCCCCCGCCCGCCACGATTCTGCGCGCGAAAAGTCTCGAGCGGGGTCGCCTTGATGAAGCCGTCGCGGGTAATGGTGACGACCATCTGGCGCGGCTCGATCAGACTCTCGTCGTCCTGATCGGCGATGCCCTCGGCGATCGTGGTGAGGCGCGGGGCGTTGATGCGGGCCGCCACCGCCTGCAATTCCGCACGCATCACCTCCATCCGCCGCGGCCGCGAGGCGATGATGGCGAGCAATTCGCCGATCCGCTTGGCGATTTCCAGCAAATCGGCGTGGATCTTGTCGCGCTCCAGCCCGGTCAGGCGCTGCAGGCGGAGATCAAGAATGCCGCGCGCTTGCGCGTCCGTCAGCCGCACCTGCCCATCGATCACGACATTGCCGGCATCGTCGATCAGCGCCAGCATCGGCGCGATGTCCTCGGCCGGCCAGGCGAGCGCCATCAGCGCCGCCCGCGCCGCCGCCGCGTCCGGGCTCTGGCGGATCAGCCGGATCACCAGATCGATATTCTGCACCGCGATGGCGAGGCCGGCGAGCTGGTGCGCCCGGTTGCGCGCCTCGGAAAGCTCGTGGCGGGCGCGGCGCAGAATGACATCCTCGCGGAAGGCGATGAAGGCGGCCAAAGCCTCCTTGATCCCCATCAGTCGCGGCCGGCCACCATCGAGCGCCAGCATGTTGACGCCGAAACTGGTCTGCAATTGCGTGTGGCGGAAAAGCTGGTTGAGCACCACCTCGGGCGTCGCCTCGCGCTTCAGCTCGATGACGATGCGCATGCCGTCGCGATCGCTCTCGTCGCGGAGATCGCTGATCCCCTCGATCTGCTTGCCGCGCACCATCTCGGCGATGCGCTCAAGAAGCGTCGTCTTGTTCACCTGATAGGGGATTTCCCGCACGACGATCGCCTCGCGATCGCGCCGGATGGTCTCGATCTCGGTGCGGGCGCGCAAAACGATGCTGCCGCGCCCGGTGGCAAACGCGCTGGCGATGCCACTCCGGCCCAAAATAATGCCGCCTGTCGGAAAATCCGGCCCCGGCACGATCTCCATCAGGGCGGCGAGCGTAAGATCGGGGTTGTCGATCAAGGCGAGGGTCGCGGCGATGATCTCGGCTGGGTTATGGGTCGGGATATTGGTCGCCATGCCGACGGCGATGCCGCTCGCGCCATTGACCAGCAGATTGGGGAAGGCGGCGGGCAGAACCCGCGGCTCCTGGTCGCTCTCGTCGTAATTGGGCTGGAAATCGACGGTGTCCTTGTCGATATCGTCGAGCAGCGACATGGCGACGCGGGCCAGCCGCGCCTCGGTGTAGCGCATCGCCGCCGGTGGATCGCCATCGACCGAGCCGAAATTGCCCTGACCGTCGATCAGCGGGACGCGCATGGAAAAACCCTGCGCCATGCGCACCATGGCGTCATAGATCGCGGCATCGCCGTGCGGGTGGTATTTGCCCATCACGTCGCCCACGACGCGAGAGGATTTGCGATAGGGTTTGTCCGGCGTCCAGCCGGCCTCATGCATGGCATAGAGAATGCGCCGATGCACCGGCTTCAGCCCGTCGCGGACATCGGGCAGCGCCCGGCTGACGATCACCGACATGGCATAATCGAGGTAGGAGCGGCGCATCTCCTCCTCGATGGTCACCGGCAACACCCCCGGCGCCGGGCCACCGGCCGGCGGCACGGGTGGGATTTCGGACGTGTCGGTCATGCTGGGTTCAGCGGCGCGGGAGGGCGGAAAGGGTCATGGCAAGGGGGCGGCGAAACCGCGCTGGATCCTCATCTTCTGGGCCGCCCTCTCTAGCCGCAAGCGAGGCGATTTGCAAAGGCGTGGGGGGACAGGCGAGTAAGGCGAGGGCGCTGCCCTCGACCCGCTGGGGCCAGCGGCCCCAGACCCCCATCCCGGTCAGGGGCTTCCGCCCCAAGGCACCAGCCACCACGCGCCACCCGGAAACCCAACCGCTCGACCCCGCATCACGGCGGAATTCGCTCCGTTCGTTCGCTCTACGCGTGCTGTCGTATCACTCCCAAATTTTTTAGTTTTGATGATGCGCGTAAATAAAAAAGGAAATATGGCTCCGCTACATGCAGATTTTCTACGTCGGCAGTAGTGTCCCATTCCACTGGTGGCAAGCCTTGAACGCCT
Organism: Pseudomonadota bacterium; assembly: GCA_021841985.1. The sequence continues at coordinate 6,716 of JAKCCP010000291.1, forward strand.
GTGTCTGTCTCAACCGATTTTTTGGCAATTTTGTCCAGCTGGCTACAGGCCTCGCTGATACTTGAGCCCACTGGAACCTTGTCTGGATCCGCGCAGACTTTACGGACTCTGCTCAAGAGTTCGTGGTAAGGAAAGCTCATCGCCGGTGGGCCATCGGCAATCGCCATAAGTACCGCTCGGTAAACGTCTCCAGTAGTTCCGTCGATAAACGGGTATTGGTTTCGGTCCTGGCCGCGTGACTTCGGGCCGATATGCATCGTTTCCACAAGCGTACTAAAATCAGCCAAGGCCGAAGTCGCCTCCAGAATTTTCTTCAACTCGGCTTCCTGGAAAGCAAAAAATTTTTCTGTTTCTTCTGTCTCATTAATATTGGAACCCGAGCAAGTTTGAAGACACAAAGATTGCATTAACTGTGGAGAGCCACAAGCCTCCAATGCAAGTCTAGCCATAAAACCCTGATCCACGACCATATTAAGGAAAGGGAAACCTTCCTGAGCTATACGAATCAGCTCGGGTTGGGTCCAATAATTCATATCAACTGCTAGCACACGTCCCCGTAACTCAGCATTAGCTCGTACGATATCGTCAGACCTATGCGGGACGCTCGCGGTACAAATCTTGATGCCAAGCTCAGCAGCCGCCTTCAATTGCTTGGCAACATCTACCTGCAACTCTCTTGGCATGTAGTGAAAATCATCAATGAACACAACAAAGTCGGAATTCGCGATTTCGCGCTTCACTTGAATAAGGCCAGCCCTCTCGTGCGTCAGCCCATAAGTTCTGGCTGAAGCCGAAGAGTCGGCGGTCTCATATTTTCCGCCGAGTCCTCCTACGCCAGGTAGACTGAGCGACGCCTGCCCGACAGATTTTGTCGAAGCGGCAGATGTGGTAGTTATCTGTCGACTGGTGGCGGAAGGAGATTCAATCCAGTTCAGAACAGCTCCCCATACCCCGTCA